>CAZQBV010000040.1:0-22301 GCA_964592125.1 uncultured Christensenella sp. | reverse complement strand
TTAGCACAAAACACAAAAGTGTTTCGTGCTTCGTGCCTATGGCACGGATTAAAAATGTATAGCGTTTTTAACCAAGAATTAGTATAAGACTATATAAAGATGTGAGGTTTTTTGAGTTTGTACAGTGTGGTATAAGCTTGAAAAAACACGCTGAAAAACAAAGAAGACACCAATAGATGAAAAACTACAGTCGATCTTTATAACAAATTTATTTGAAAATCATTTCGATTTGCGATTTTCCTTTTTCTTAGTATGTTTTTGCATCCATTCCTCAGTGCGTTTTTGACGCTCTGCTCGCTTTTGGTGGTAAGTGGCAATTTGGCTGTATACAATTTTATCTGGTGGTGTATTGTAATATGTTTCGGGTACACCCTTTCGTTTCAACGCATTGTTGATTATGGTAGAGACCAGAGAGTAAATAACGGCAAACACCGGAACGCCAAGCACCAGCCCCCAGAAACCAAACAACCCACCGCCTGCGATAAGTGCAAAAAGCACCCAAAATGCAGAGATTCCCACATGCATACCAATTAACTTGGGCATTATGATATTGCCATCTATTTGTTGTAGCGCCAAAATGAAGATTAAAAAGATAAGCGCATAGATGGGATCTACAATAAACAGAATAATAAGGCTGGGGATTGCCCCCAAGAATGGACCGAAAAAGGGAACTATGTTTGTAAGCGCGATGATGACAGCTATTAAAATAGCGTAGGGCATCTGTACAATAGACATGAATATAAAAGTAGATATACCCACAAATGCTGAAGAGGTAAGTGTGCCTATAATAAAACCTAGAAATACATTGTTGGAATAGTGAAACATTTCCATGAATTTAGTAGCAAAATCTATTTTAAAGACTGCGAATATTATTTTCTTCATCTGCCGCAAAAATCGTTCGCGGGAGTAAAGCACATACACACATACAATCATGCCTACAAAGAAATTAAACAACCCCGTACCCACGGTGGTTATGACATTGGGGAGCTTTGCCACAAGGCTGTTTAGTAATTTGGTTAGATTCAGAAATGAATCCTGAAAATCTGCGATGTTCTGCTGCATATCTGGCGTATAAAGATCTATACTGCGAAGCCAACCGATAATTGCGCCTTCCAGTTGATGTAGGTACATTGGTAAATTCTGCAACAATACGGTAACGCTTTGAAACAATTGCGGTATGATGAAGTATACCAATACAATAACGATACCAAATACAATTACAAATAAAGTAAAAATGGAAAGTGCCCTGCGCAGCCCTGGACGCGGCTTGCGCTTCTCTATAAACGCAAACCAGTGTTTTTCTATAGAACTTGCTGGCCGGTACAGCAGGTATGCTACGGCAAAACCAACAATAAAAGGCATTAATATAGAAGCAAAGGCGGCAATTGCATTTCCAAAAAACTGCAAATTGACAAAGAATAAAACAATTAACACTAAAATAGTTACGGTGATAATGGTATATACGGATATGGTTTTATATTTGGAATTCCATTCTACTTTCATCTGTTTACCCCTGTTACATTATACCCCAGCACAAACTTTCCTGCAATGAGGAAGGTAGGGAGGTGTTATTTGTAACACAAAATTCAAAAATGAAATATATGTGAACGTTAATTTCATAATATTAAAAATAAATGCTGAAAATAATAAAAAAACTATTGATAATGAAATAAATAAGTGATAGAATGTCATTAAAGAAAAGTTTAAAGGAAACAGACTTAGGAGGAATTGAGAAAATGTCTTATGTGAACAGAGTTTTGGAAAGTGTAAAAAGCAAAGATGCTGTGCATCCGGAATTTATACAAGCAGTGAGCGAGGTGTTGCCAACGCTTGCGCCTGTTTTGGCAAAGCGGCCGGAACTGGAAGAACAGGGTATATTAGAAAGAATTGTAGAGCCGGAGAGAGCAATACTATTTCGGGTGCCTTGGGTGGATGACAATGGTAAGGTGCAGGTAAACCGCGGCATGCGCGTACAGTTTAACAATGCAATTGGCCCATATAAAGGCGGACTGCGCTTTCATCCTACAGTGAATTTGGGAATTATAAAATTCTTGGGATTTGAACAAATCTTTAAAAATTCCCTAACTGGTTTGCCCATTGGTGGCGGCAAGGGCGGAAGTGACTTTGACCCCAAAGGCAAATCTGATGGTGAAGTGATGCGTTTTTGTCAATCGTTTATGACGGAGCTGTGCAAATATATTGGTGCTGATATTGACGTGCCTGCAGGTGATATTGGCGTGGGTGGACGAGAGATTGGGTACATGTATGGTATGTACAAAAGAATAAGAGGCAGCTTTGAAGGTGTGTTAACTGGCAAGGGATTGGATTATGGTGGCAGCCTTGCGCGTACGGAAGCGACAGGATATGGCCTAGTATACTTTGTAGATGAAATGATAAAAGCAAAGGGTAAGTCCTTTGATGGTGCTACGGTAGCTGTTTCCGGTTCGGGAAATGTGGCGATTTATGCAGCGCAAAAGGCACAGGCACTAGGTGGAAAAGTAGTAACTATGTCGGATAGCAATGGCTTTGTATACGATCCGAATGGAATTGATTTGGCTTTGATGAGAGAGATAAAAGAACAACGTCGTGGCAGGATTAAAGAATATGCGGATGCAAGAAGCAGCGCAGAATTTGGCAAGGACAATTCCGGATTGTGGAATGTAAAGTGCGACATCGCACTGCCCTGCGCAACGCAAAATGAATTGGATGAAGATGCGGCGAAAGCATTGGTGAAAAACGGATGCTATGCAGTGGGTGAGGGTGCCAATATGCCTACTACAATTGAGGGCGCAAAGGTGTTTTTGGAAAATGGCGTACTATTTGCACCGGGCAAAGCTGCAAATGCAGGCGGAGTGGCAGTATCGGCCTTGGAAATGTCGCAAAACAGCATGAGAATGCCTTGGTCGTTTGAAGAAGTAGACGGTCGCCTAAAAACGATTATGGCTGGCATATACCAAAAGGCGGCAGGAGCCTCTGAAAAATATGGATATACGGACAACTACATAGCAGGGGCAAATATTGCTGGTTTCGAAAAAGTTGCAAACGCTATGTTGGCACAGGGAATCGTATAAAAAGACTATCCAATTAACGAAAAAGGCTGTATACTATATGAAAACAGGAAGCGGAGGAATATCTCCGTTTTCTGTTTATAAAGTGTAACAAGTGTTTAAAATAATGTTATAAGGCTTTTACCCTAAAATTTTGGAGGTGCCTAAATTGTTGCTGGATATTCAGTTGAATGGTGAAGAAAATGTGCTGTTGGTGAAGGTGGATGGTGACGTAGATGTGAATAGTGTGCGCCAATTAAGAAAAAGCTTGGAAGACAGCATTGAGCAAAATAAACCGCATATTGTTTTAGACTGCGAGAAGCTGAATTATATAGACTCTACCGGACTGGGTGTGCTTGTAAGTATATTGAAAAAAGTGCAACAATATGACGGAACAATACGCATTGTAGCACTAAAGCCTTATTTGAATAAAATATTTGAGGTGACTGGGCTTACGGGTATATTTGATATTGAGGTGGTAAATTGATGGCAGATTTGATATCAATGCATTTTCCGGCGGATACGGAGTATATTGGTACTATAAGGCTTGCCATTTCTGGCATTGCAGGAATGAAAGATTACACGGTTGATGAGATTGAAGACTTGAAATCCTGTACGGCAGAGGCGTGCCTTCTTCTTTTAGGTGGGCAAAAGAGCGATGGACTTCATGTGGACATTGAAGTAGCAGATGCAATTCATGTGAAGGTATACGGCAAGGATATATATATAGATGCATGTGAAAGCCTAAAAGAATTTAATGAAGAAATTAGTAGGCTGATGATAGAGGCGCTAAGTGAACATGTCATCTTTGAAGAGCACAATGGAATATTACATTCAATATCGTTTACAAAAGAACGAATAGCGTAGGTTTGAGGAGTATGTTTTGGTGATGGCACATACAGCAATAGACAGCGACACCCTATTTCTGGAATATTATGAAACAAAAGATGTGGCTATCAGAAATGTACTGATAGAGCGCTATCTTTATATTGCCGAAATTGCTGCAAAAAAATTTGCAGGTAGGGGCGTGGATTATGAAGATCTGTTTCAGGTTGCCTCGCTTGCTTTGGTAAAGGCAATAGAACGTTTTGAGCCTTCACGTGGCATCAAGTTTTCCAGCTATGCAACTCCGTCTTTAATAGGTGAAATAAAAAATTACTTTAGGGACTCTTCCAGGGTGATGCGTTTGCCGAGGCGGGACACAGAACAACTGAAGAAAATGAATCTTTTTGTACAGGACTATCTTGCAAGAAATGGTGTAAAGCCTTCTGCAAAAAGAATTGCTGCATATTTGGATATATCGGTAGAACGTGTGCTGGAAGTTTTGGAAATGAAGCAGGCAGATAACGTAATGTCGCTGGATTCTGCATTGGCGGTGGGAGAAAACACCTCGCTAGGCAGTGTGTTGGGGCGAGATGACGAAAGTTTTGAACGTATAGAAAATCACGATTTCATACGCTTTTGTATGGGTTTGTTGAACGATACAGAAAAAGTGATTATTGAGCAGAGATATATGGGAAGTAAGACACAGAAGCAAGTTGCGGATATTTTAAATGTATCACAAATGCAAGTTTCCCGGATGGAACGCAAAATCCTATCCAAGCTGGCTAGCGTTTATAGAAAATAGAACAGGTTGAGGATGGATACACTGTGCTGCTGAAAAAAGTGCAAATAAATTTTGGTAAAATGAATCATGTTGTCGATTCGTTGGTGGGGGTTGTTCGCGGCCAGATAGGAATTGACGAAGAGCATGAATATAAAATACGTCTGGTGTCGAAGGAGTTGCTGACAAATGTTTTATCCTATTCGGATGCGGATGATATCGTATTGACTGCGGCACTGGAAAATGGACTTTTGACCATTACCATAGAAGACAATGGAGAAGGATTTTGTTACGAAAATCTGATGGAGAGGGATGTGACAAAAGATAACTTTATTATGCGCGAAAGTGGTAGGGGTGTTTTTTTGGTACGCATGATGTCGGATGATTTGAAATTTAACGAAAAAGGCAACTCTGTAAAGGTTACCTTGAAGTTAAAATGACGGGGGATTTTGAACCAAAAACTATATAATTGCAGGAATATGGTATACTATTGTGGAATATATACCAGATATAGTTTTTTGGAGATGAAATATGGCAAGAGAAAGAAGACAAAGAACCAGACGCCCCAATGCAAAGTTTTATGTATTTGTGGGTACTGTTACGGCTGTAGTTATATTAATTGTGTTTCTGCTTACAAATATTAGCACTGTTACAGTAGAGCAAGGCGAAATTCGCTTTGAAGATAGCTTTCCTGTTGTAATTGTACGAGATGAGAAAGTGATTTCGGAAGAGAACGAAGGCAAGGCAAATTTCCTAGTTCCGGAAGGCTCGCGCGTAGAGGCTGATCGCCCAGTTGCAGAGGTTTACAAGTGGGGATATCAGGATAAAGTGGTGCAGGAACTGACTGATCAGCAAAATACGATAGCGGCATATCAGCAAAATGAACTATTGAAGAATGGTGAAGACCAACAATTTACTGCCTTAAATGAAAGTATAGATAAAAAAGCTGCGGAAGTAAGCGATATGATTTCCACAGGCGTGGGAGATTTGCTTCTGGCAGAGCGGGAACTAAGGGAACTGATAAAACAGAGACAAGAATACTTAAAGGAAACCGTGCCGCGTGACAGCATGCTGGAGGAATATTACTCCAATGAGCAGCTTCTGCAAGACAGAATTGAAGGATGGCGGCAAGAAGTTCGCGCACCGCAGGCGGGCGTGGTCAGTTTTTATTTCGATGGCGCAGAAAAGTTTTTGAATGCTGATAATTTGCAGCAGATTACTTCGGCAGATATTAACGATATACTGAATGGCACGATAAAGCAGCAGGAAAGTGGCGATGCCCTTGTGGAGCAACCCTTATATCGCTTGGTGAATAACTACAAATGGTATATGCTAATAGAATCGCCAGTGCCACTGAAGGAATTTAGCAATGGAACGGTTTTTGATATTGCGTTTGACCAATATCCTGCACGCCAGTATCAAGGCACGGTAGTAGGAAATATTTCGGAAGAAACTGGCCAAATTTATGTTGTAGAAGTGCTGGACGATATTGGGGAATTACTTTCCACTCGCCGCACAGATGCACGGATGTTTACTAAGTTTGAAGGACTAAAGGTGCCGTTGAAAGCGATTACAGAACAGAATGGCATACAGGGTGTTACCGTGGTGGAAAATAGACAAAGAACTTTTGTGCCAGTGGAGGTTAAAATTTCTAAAGATGGCAGTGCGATAGTGGTGCCAACTGGGGATGCAGGTACCTTTGTTGCAGGCGACAAAGTAGAGGTTTAGCATGGGTTCTATAAAAAACAATGTGGAAAATGTGCTGGAGAAAATTGATAGTTGTTGCGACAAGGCGGGCGTGCCGCGTGGCAGTGTGCAATTGGTTGCAGTTTCCAAAACGGTGGATGCAGACTGCATTCAGGAAGCCTACGATGCAGGCCTGAGGCTGTTTGGTGAAAATAAAGTTCAGGAATACGTAAGAAAAAGTGAGCTTCTGGCAAAAGATGTTAAATGGAATCTGATTGGGCGGTTGCAAACAAATAAAGTTAAGTATATAATAGATGAGAAAATGTATTTACTTCATTCGCTGGATCGTGCTTCGTTGGCAGAAAAACTGCAGGAGCAATGTGAGGCGAAGGATACGTCTATTAATGTTTTGTTGCAGTTGAATTTATCTAGAGAAGAGACAAAAGCAGGCGTTTATGCAGAGGATGTGGATGGATTTGTAGAAATGCTTCAAAAAATGGATAGACTTTTTTTGAAGGGGATTATGACAATTGGCCCCAATACAGAAGATGAAAATTGTGTGCGAAAAGTTTTTGCTAAGGCAAAAGGCATATATGACAGGCTTGCGCCACAGATAAGTGGTATGGAATATTTATCCATGGGTATGTCGCAGGACTATGGGCTTGCGATATTGGAAGGCTCAAATATGGTTAGAATAGGTACTGCCGTTTTCGGGCTAAGGAACTATAGCAAGAATAACACATAGACAGTGAATTAAGCCGGCAGGTATATTTCAAGGAGGCAAATATGGCGGGATTTGGAAAGAAGTTACTCACCTTTATAGGACTGGAGGAAACTGACCCAAATGATGAAGAGTACTATGATGACCAGGATGATTTGCAGGAGGATATGATGAGTTTTCCCGAAGATGAATATGTTCCCGTAGAGGAAAAGCCTTTTAACAAGAAAAACAAGGGAGCCACCGGGAAAATATCGGGCATACCCGATACATCCAAGGTACGTGTGCTTATTTATAAGCCTGTTTCCTACGAAGATACACAAAGTATAATAGACAACCTAAAAGATAGGCGCCCTATTATAGTTAATTTGGATGAGCTGGATACAGATGTGGCACAGCGCATTTTGGATTTTATAAGTGGTGCGGTGTATGCTTTGTCTGGAAATATAAGAAAAGCAGCGCGGAATATATTTGTGGTGGCGCCCTATAACGTTGATGTATCTACCAATATGGCAGATACAATGACTGCAGAAAGTTTTGATTATAATTACTTGGAAAAAGAATAAAGGGTGGTTTGAAGAATGAATATCACGCCAAAGGACATACTGGAGAAGAATTTTTCGAAAAAGTTTAATGGGTACGACCCAGAACAGGTAGATGAGTTTCTGGATGATATCATCAAACAATTTGAATCGCTTTTGGAAGAGAATGAAGAGACGCTAGTAAAAAACGAAGTACTGAAATCCGAAGTGGCAAAGTATAAGCAAAAAGTGGATAAAATGGAGGACATTGAAGAAAAATTAATGGCCACCGTTATTTCTGCGCAACGCAATGCTACGGCATATATAGAAAAGGCAGAGGTGCAGGCACAACGAATTACTGAAATAGCAAACCAAAATGCCAAGACAGTAATAGAAAGCACGCACTTGCGGATGGAAGCAGCAAAGCAGGAAATTGTAAAATACGAAAGAATTGTTTGTGAGTACAAAAGTAAGTTTAAGTTGTTTCTGGAAGAACAGGCGGCTTACATGGATACGCATTTATTGGATACGGGAGAGCTTTCTACAAGTGCGGCAGATATTTCTCGCTCTATCAATAGCTTGACACAACAAATAAAGGAATTGGACAACTCTGCTGAAGATACTAGCATTCATCTAAATGATATACTTCGTCAGTCTAAAGAGCAGACAGAGTATGATTTCAAGCAGAGCACAGCTAATTTGCAGGAAATCGTGAACGAAATTATTGATGATTGACAAATAGAAATATTTTAGGGAGTGGGAAACCATTCCTTTTTTATTTCGTCTAATGTTTAGAGACGTGTATTTTCTGTGATAAGTATAGCAGTAATACAAATTCACTTCACATATGATTTCGTATGGAAAGATCAAAGAACGGTCTTTGTTGTGAAATGTTTTTAATATATGGCAAAAATTACAGGAGGGTGGATAGAAAAATGAAAAGAAGTATTAGTATAATTCTAGTTGTGCTATTGGTGCTTTCTTTTGCGCCAGCGGTGTTTGCGCAAACGGAAGATGAACCCGCCGCAGTGAAAGAAGAGGTTGCGGAGGAAGCGGTTCCTGAAATGCAGTTTTTTATGCGTTTTGAAAACGACAAGGGTGCCATGGCGAATTCGGAAATTTTGCTGGAACGTCAACCCATGGAACAGCATTCCTTTAGTGATACCACAGATGCATTGGGAAGGGCATATTTTCCGGCATTGCCTATTACAAGCTATTTACTGAGCATGGAGAATGCGGAGGGGAAACAAATAGGCCATTTGAAGCTGAACCTGTACCCCGCAGAGAAAACAGAGATACTGAACCGTCCCAAAGAAACCCAAACAGCAAAAAGTACCCGCAAAGCGGAGCTGCCGATGTATACCTATGAAGTAAACATAAGTGAAACGGCACCGTTTGGGGTAGAATTTTTATTTTCTTTTGACACGCAAGGGGCACTGGTGCTGACAAATGCCAATACAAAAACGGAAGAGCCGGAGCCAACGGTAGAACCGCCTGTGGATCCAACAGCAGACCCGCAGGAGCCAACACCGGAGCCAACGGAGGAGCCGACTGTTGACCCAACGGAAGAGCCGACGCCCGAACCGACGCCCGAACCGACGCCCGAACCGACACCGGAGCCGACGCCAACACCAACGGTTAAGCCAACTCCTAGACCGACCCCAAAACCGACCCCAAAACCGACCCCAACACCAACGGCGACGCCCGAACCAACTGCAAAGCCAACGCCAGAGCCATCACCCACTACATTGCCTATGGCAATAAACCTGAAGATGAATCTGATGGATGCGGATGGAGTGGCACTGCCAAACTTTATTGCAACATGGAACAATAACACGCAATCTATTGCAAATGGAGATGGTACAATTTACTTTGCAGGTATTCAGCCTCAAAATACGAATACGCTGAAAATATTTGACAAGGATAAAAACCAGAGAGGAGTTTGCAATCTGGTATTTCGAGAGGGAAACTTGACCACCATTGCTGCTTTGGGAACGGGTGGCGTATATACAATAAACTTTAGAAGTGGATGGCCAGATGTGTATATCAATGCCAAGGTGGATAGACAAGGCAATGCGGAGACGCTATTGGACTTAAGACAGGCATCGGATTCGCCGCTGCCCGGTGGTACATTGCCAAAGCCGCCAGAGCCCACTGCTGCCCCCACAGAGGATATAACGATCCCTTCCTTAAACGGATATATGATAGATATCAATGGAAGACCCCTGAAAGAGATTGTTGTAGAAAGCCTAGACAATGAAAACAAAAAAATGCATTCGGATGTGACTGATGGCAGAGGTTATTTTGAAATACCGGAACTTACCAAAGGCAGCCACACCATAAAAGCCAACAACCCCGACGGAAGCGAAATTGGCAGGGTGGACGTGAATGTGGTTTTTGGAAAGACCACGAAGCTGGTGAAGGATCGGAATGCAACGGTGTTTAACGTCCGAAACGGTGTGGAGGAACTTTATGCCGTGATACAGGATTTTGGAGAGGGGAGGCTGGAAGTGCTTTCGCTTTCGGAAGAGGAACAGGCGGCGCCAGTAATACCCAGCACAGAAAGCCCGAGCCCAACCTCTGCCAGCCCCGAACCCAGCCAAACAGATAGCGCCCCAACGGCGAAGATAACCACGCAACCCGAAGAGCCTTCTGACCCGCCCGCGGGTGGAGGGGTGAATACCATATTGATTGTGCTGTTGATAATTGTACTAGCGGCAGCAACAGTATTAACCATATTGCTAGTACGCAAGAGTAAACAGCTTTAACGAAAGATAGCGGATGAGACGAACAAAAAACACCTCTGGAAAAATATTTCCGGGGGTGTTTTCTTGTCATTTACAAAATCGTGTGTAGCTAATATTATTGAGAGCCCTATGCAGGCTGCTCCTGCAATGCAATTTTTCGGTTTAGCTTTTGCATTTCTAAGATAATAAATATGGCAGTGATGGTGGCGGCGCTGATATCGGCAACAATACCTGCGTAAAGCACGCCCATAAGCCCCATCAAATAGGAGAGTAACAGCATGAGGGGAATAAGCAATATGATTTGCCTGGACATGGAGAGTAAGGCGGCTTTGCCGGGCCTGCCGGTAGCCTGAAAATACTGTGCAGATACGATTTGGAACCCTGCCAAAAATATACCGCCAAGAAAAATACGAAAAGCAGCTGCGCTAAATTGTACAAATTCTGGGGAATTATCGCCAAAAGCCAAAATAATTCCTTCGGGGAAAAGCTGGAACAGAGCCCAACTACAAATTCCCACTATCGTGGCTATTAATACAGAAAGCTTGTAGGTTTGTTTCACGCGATTGAAATTTTTCGCCCCATAATTGTAACCCAATATGGGCTGTGCACCTATGGCAATACCTATTAATACAGAGATAAGTATACCGTTTACTTTCATTACAATGCCCATGGCGGAAAGTGGTATATCGCTGCCAAAAGGTGAAAGAGCACCATGATGGCGCAGTAAATTATTTAGTACAATGTTTACTAGCGTAATGGCCATTTGTGTAACAAAACTGGAAAAACCCAGTGTGGTAATGGCCTTAATGACCTTGGCATGCGGCTTTAGATACATTGGTTTTAGCACAACATTCTTTGCCCTGCGATTGAAGTACAAGATGGCCACCAAAAAAGAAACTATTTGAGAAATAACAGTAGCCAGCGCAGCACCTGCTACACCCATTTTAAAAGCAAAAATAAAAATGGGATCCAAAATTGTATTTAGCAAGGCACCTACCAACATGCAAACCATAGAGTATTTTGGGCTGCCATCTGCACGTATTATACTGGATAGTGCGGTGGAAAGTATTACAAAGGGCTGGCCGACTAATATAATAGTGATATAACTATAAGAATACTGCCATATGTTTTCGGTTGCGCCCAGTATGTTTAGCAATGGATTGATAAATATGAAGGCCACTATACTAAAGATGATAGAAATAATAAGCACTAAAATAAAAGTACTGCCAAGTGCGTTATTTGCAAGTTTGGAATCCTTTTGCCCCAATTTAAGACTGATGTATGCGGCGCAGCCATTTCCAAAAATAAGTGCAATCGCAAGGCCGATTGTAATAACTGGGAAAGCGATTGTGGTGGCGGCGTTGCCCAAATAGCCTACGCCATGCCCAATAAAAACTTGGTCTACAATGTTGTAGAGCGAGTTTACCAGCATTGCAATAATGCTGGGTATGGCATAAGTTGCTATCAGCTTGCCAATTGGTTTTGTAGCCAGTGGATTTTGCTCGTTTATAGTTTGCATAAAACGGTACTCTCCTGATCACTTCTAAAAAAAAGAATCGCCCTCAAACCATCACCAGTGAGCGATATAAAAAATAGTAACATGATTTGGGGGAGCTGTCAAACAACCGGGCTTTTCAATAGCAATAAATTATAGAATAAAATAAGCCAAAAGTTAACAAATAAATATTATTCTATGCTGTGATTCCTGCTTGAGTTTGCCTGGATCATACTGTATACTATTACGATATGAAAGATACAAATTATAACAAGCAGAGGATACTCTTTGTAGCAATTATTGTGGCAATTGTGGTTTTTGACCAGATTGTAAAGTACTATGCATACACGGTGCTGCAACATATGCCCGGTGGAACTGCTGATTTCATTCCCGGCTTTATGAGCCTATATTATATTGAAAACACGGGTATGGCTTTCTCTTGGTTTTCCAATGCCACATGGCTACTTGCCGTTATTTCGGGCTTGATGGCCGTGGTTGTGATGTATGTTTTGTTTCGGTATATTACTATCAAATCGTGGTTGTTTAAAGCTTCTCTATGTTTTGTGGCAGGTGGGGCAATAGGTAATTTGCTGGATCGTGTATTCCGCGGCTTTGTGGTGGATATGTTACGATTTGATTTTGTAGATTTTGCAGTTTTTAATGTTGCGGATAGCTTTGTATGTGTGGGTGCTGTGATGTTAGCTATTTTTGTGATATGGTTTTGGGACAAGAGCAGAAAAGAAGAAAAAGAAGAAAAGAAAGAAGAAAAGCATGCGCCAGAAGATTGAAATCACAGAGCAAACGGGCGGGCGATTGGACGCGTACCTGACGCAGGAACTTGCGGGGTATACGCGTTCTTTTATTAAGAACCTTATTTCCGAAGGCATGGTTACTTTGAATGGCAGCGTGGTGAAAGCGGGGCACAAGCTGAAAATTGGCGATGTGCTGGAGGTGCAAATACCTCAAACGCAGACGATAGATGCTATTCCGCAAAACATTCCACTGGAGATACTGTATCAGGATGCAGATATTGCTGTGATTAACAAACCACAGGGCATGGTGGTGCATCCTGCAGCAGGCAATATGGATGGTACGCTGGTGAATGCAGTGCTGTTTCATATGGAAGATTTGTCTGGAATTGGCGGCAAGCAGCGCCCGGGTATTGTTCATCGGCTGGACAAAGATACCTCTGGGGTAATAGTAATAGCCAAGAATGATGCGGCGCACAATGCCCTTAGCACGCAACTAAAAGACAGGAAAATGAAAAAAAGCTACATTGCGTTGTGCCATGGAAATGTGAAAGCGGATAACGGTACCATACATACTGGTATAGACCGCCACCCGAGGGATCGCAAAAAAATGGCAGTCTTGCCAAGCGGGCGGGAAGCAGTGACGCATTTTACGGTACTGAAACGTTACGGAAAATATACGCTGGTGGAATTTAATATAGAAACGGGACGAACACATCAAATTCGGGTGCATGCCAAGCATATGGGGTGCCCGGTGGTGGGTGATGCTACCTATACAAAGCTAAAAAATGGCTTCAGGCTGGATGGCCAATTGCTTCATGCGCAAAAGCTGGGGCTTTATCACCCCAAAACGGGTGAATATATGGAGTTTACTGCGCCTATGCCAGCGTATTTTGCAAAAGTGCTGGATCAGCTGAATCAAAATATGGATTAGCGTGCGGCCTCTTTGCTGGGGTAATGGTGTTTTAGTACGCGAACAAAGCTTTCCAGTTGCGCAAATGAATGAGCCCTGTGTGTGTAGTAATTCACCTGCATGCAGTGAGGGAGGCGCCGCACTATTCGTGATTCTGTAAGATCAAACATAAGCGAAGCATTCCATATGCGATGTTCCACAGGGTTTAAATAGACCACCATAAGGTCGCGCGGCTTGCGCTTTAGGCTGGCCTCCAAACGCTTCATAAAGGAGATCATAACCACAGACTGGAATGGGTTGAACAAATAGATGGTGTCGTAGTTGTCCAGCTCCTTAAATTCAGCAGCATCGCTATGAAATAGCGTTGTATCGGTTAGCCCCAGTTTATCAAAGTTGTTTTGGGCGGTTTTTAAAAGCTTTTTGTTGTATTCCAGCCCATCCACATGCAGATACCCCATCTTTTTCAAACAATATATAAAGTAACCCTTGCCGCAACCCACATCCAGTATATGTGCGGTTTTGGGTATGGTTTTTTCCACCATTCGCTTTATGAGGGGCAGTGGTGTGCGTTCATAACGAACATTGTCGGAATCCTCTGGGTAAGGCCAAACGCTTCTGGCAAAGTCAACCCCTTGTGGTTTTTCCGCAAACATATGAACAAATGAATTTTTGAAATTTAACCATTTTAAATAAATGGCAAAGCTTGCGTTTGTCATAGTACAATAATACCACACGACTGGTGCAATGAAACTAAATCCAATGCAAAACTATGATTTTTTGAGAGTAAAGTTTTCTGTTTCGAATCGGCATGAAACTGTTGTGTAAACAATGTTTTTTATGATATACTATTTTAAGTTAAAAAGCGGTAATACCTTTAAACTGGTCCACAGAGAGGCCGTAAGGTGATGATTGAAGCATTTTTGTATGCCTTTGCGCGCCTATGGTTTGTGCAAAGGCTTTTTTATATAAGGTGATATAAGGGGAATGGATATGCCTGATGCAAAGAAGGAAATAATGGATGCGGCCGCCATGCAGCGAACACTAAAGCGCATTGCGCACCAAATTGTGGAAAGTGAGGACAATTTGGATGATTTTGTGCTGGTGGGGATTGTGACACGTGGTGTGGGTATTGCAAAGTATATTGCAGCCCATATGCAAGCGATTTCAGAGGTACTGGTGCCTGTTGTGGGTTTGGACAGTACATTTTATCGTGATGACATAACTGAAAAACCTTCTTTTAGGCCAAATATTGATTTTTCTGTGGGCAACAAAAAAATTGTATTGGTAGATGATGTGCTATATACCGGACGAACTGCACGTGCGGCGATGGATGCCGTGATGGATGTGGGGAGACCGGCCTATATAAAGCTGGCAGTACTTGTGGATAGGGGTCACAGGGAATTGCCAATAAAAGCTGACTTTGTGGGAAAAAATATACCCACATCACAGGATGAGACAGTAAATGTAGAGGTTTTGGAATACGATGGGGGAGATGGTGTATACCTCTGCAAAAAACAACAGGTGTAAAGCACGTTAAATTACGGGAGGAAATTCTATGAACGAAAAGACGATACCAAAACAATATGGCATGGGGAAAAATCTTATATTGGGCATCCAGCATCTATTTGCTATGTTTGGGGCAACAGTTCTGGTGCCTATTCTAACGGGGTTGAATCCTTCGGTTGCCATATTTTGTGCTGGTGCAGGCACGTTGATATTCCATGCCTGTACAAAGGGTAAAGTGCCAGTGTTTTTAGGCTCTAGCTTTGCTTTTATTGGTGTAATTATTATTACGGCGGTGCAGTTGGGCGGTGTGGATACAGCTGCCGAAGGCTTTATAAACTCCGCAGCATACAAAAGTGCACTGCCCTATGTATCGGGCGGCATTATGTGCGCAGGCGCTGTTTATTTGATATTGGCATTGGCGGTGAAGCTTCTGGGTGCAGAAAAAGTGATGAAAATTTTTCCGCCTGTGGTAGTGGGGCCTATGATTATGGTGATTGGTCTTACACTGGCACCTACGGCATTTGCCAATATATTGAACCCGCCAGCCTCTGCTGCAGTGCCGGATGTTCTATGGATGCGCTGGGTGATTGCTTTGGTGGTTATTGTTACCATGGTGGTTATTTCCATATTTGCGAAGGGCTTTTTCAAGCTGGTGCCCATTATCTTTGCCATAGGAGTTGGCTATTTGGTGGCGGCGCTTATGGGGCAGGTGGATTTTACTGTTTTTCAGGATGGTGCAAACCTTGGCCTGCAGGTGCCGGAGTTTTATCTGCCCAAGTTTGACCTGCGCGCCATTGCCATTATTGCGCCTGTTGCCATAGTTACCTTTATGGAGCATATAGGCGATATCACCACAAATGGTGCAGTGGTGGGCAAAAATTTTGTGAAAGACCCGGGACTGCATCGTACCTTAATGGGTGACGGTTTTGCCACTATGTTTGCAGGCTTTTTGGGTGGCCCGGCAAATACCACATATGGAGAGAACACCGGTGTGTTGGCTGTGACCAAAAACTATAACCCTGCTACACTACGCATTGCAGCGGTGTTTGCCATTATCATGAGTTTCTTTGGTGCTTTTTCCATATTTTTAGGTTCCATACCGGGCGCTGTTATGGGCGGCATTTCTATACTGTTGTTTGGAATGATAGCTACCATTGGTTTGCGTACATTGGCTACGGCGAATTTGGATTTTTCGCACAGCCGAAATTTGATTATTATTTCTATTATGCTGGTAATAGGGCTGGGCTTGCAGGGCGGTATACAGTTTTCTGACACGTTTACTCTGTCCAACATATTCCTCTCGGCACTTGCGGGTATTATACTGAACCTAGTGCTTCCAAAGGAGATATAATGCAGTTTTTGATCAAAAATGTGTCTGTGGTAAATGCGGATGGCATAACGCCGGATGTGGATATACAGATAAAAGATGGGCAGGTGCAAGCGATAGGCAAAAACCTTGCGGAAAAGGGCGAAGTGCTGGATGGCACTGGCCTACACGCTTTTCCCGGCTTTATAGACTTGCACAGCCACCTGCGTGACCCGGGACTGACCCACAAAGAGGATATTGTAACGGGTACTAGTAGTGCAGCGGCAGGCGGCTTTACTGCGGTATGCTGCATGCCCAACACCCAGCCGGAGATTGACAGCGCAAAGGTGGTGCGGGAGATACTGAACCGTGCTGCGGATGAGGGTGTGGTGCAGGTGCTTCCCGTAGCGGCAATTACAAAAGGATTGAAGGGGAAAAAACTGACGAATTTTAAAGCATTGCAAAAGGCTGGTGCGGTGGCATTCTCTGACGATGGCATGCCAGTGCAGGATGATGAAATGATATTGGCAGCAATGGCACAGGCAAAAGAGCTGGATGCGCTGCTGATGCTGCACGAAGAGGACTTGAAGAAAAGAGGAAAAGGCGTTGCGAATGACGGTGAGAATGCGCAGAAAGCCGGTCTGGTAGGCATTCCAAGGGAGATTGAGGACAGCATGACTGCGCGGGATATCTTTTATGCGCAAAAACAGGATGCCAGAATACACATCTGCCATGTTTCCACGGTGGGAAGTGTGGAGCTGGTGCGTCGTGCCAAACGCAATGGCGTAAAGGTGACCTGCGAGACCACACCGCATTATTTTTCGCTAACGGATGAGGCGGTGGTGGATAAAAACCCAAATGCCAAGGTAAACCCGCCGCTTCGTACAGAGGCGGACAGGCAGGCTGTGATAGCCGGCCTAATGGATGGAACCATTGATGCGATTGCGACAGACCATGCCCCCCATACCGAAGAAGAAAAAGCAGTGGGCTTTGAAAAGGCACCGTTTGGGCTGATTGGATTTGAAACGGCATTTTCACTTGTGGTGACGCATTTGCTACGTACAGGCAAGCTGGAACTGCAAGCCATAGCGCGGCTGTTGAGCGCGCAGCCCGCGCAGATTTTGCGGTGCGAAGGTGGCGCGCTGAAACCGGGCGTGCGTGCGGATATTGCGCTGTGTGACATAGAGAAAGAATATACTTATACCAAGGAAATGATTGTATCAAAATCTAAAAACAGTCCATTTCTGGGGCAGGATTTATTTGGGAAAGTGGTGTATACTATATCAGGAGGGAATTTTGCATATGGTAAATAATATAATGCTAATAGATCGATTAATAGATAAAATAATTGAATTGAAGAATCCCGTGTGCGTAGGACTGGATACAAAATACGATTATATTCCCGCATCTTTTATAAAGGGAGAGAATGCTGAACCGTTGCGCTTTGCTGCAGAAAACATTCTGGCATTCAATAAGGCCTTAATAGATGGTTTTCATGACATTGTGCCCTGCGTGAAAGTGCAGTCGGCCTATTACGAAATGTATGGTCCGGCAGGAGTGGCTGCATTTTACGAGACGGTGCGCTATGCCAAGCAGAAGGGCTTGATTGTGATTGCGGATGTAAAACGCAACGACATTGGCGCCACTGCACAGGCGTACTCTGCGGCATATTTGGGTAAAACAATGGTGGACACAAGCGAAACCGCAGCGTTTGATGCGGACTTTGCAACGGTGAATGGCTACTTGGGAAGTGATGGCATTTTGCCCTTTGTGGAAGACTGCAAACAGTATGATAAGGGTATTTTTGTGCTGGTGAAAACCTCCAATAAATCTTCGGGGGAATTGCAGGATCTGGAGTGTGACGGCAAGCCCATATACGAGCACATGGCGGACATGGTGGACAAGTGGGGCAGTGGCCTTATTGGTAAGCATGGCTATTCTGCGGTGGGTGCGGTGATAGGCGCAACATACCCCCAGCAGGCAAAGGCACTGCGGGACAACCACCCGCATATGTTTGTGCTGATACCCGGCTATGGTGCGCAGGGGGGAAGTGCAGAGGGGTTGCTACCTAATTTTGACAAACAGGGGCGAGGCGGTATTGTGAACAATTCGCGTGCAATACTGACCGCGTACAAGCAAGAGAAGTACGCACATTTGGCATTTGATAAGGCGGCGCGTGCCGCGGTGCTGGATATGCAGAGTGATATATTGGAAACTTTTGAAAACAACGGAATTGCCTATTGAGGGGAATCGAACGAAAGGAATTTGGATGGCTTATTTAACTTTGGAAGACGGTACTATTTTTAGAGGGGAACCCTTTGGCGCACAGCGTGATATTATGGGCGAAGTGGTTTTTAACACAGGCATGACGGGATATCAGGAAGTGCTGACAGACCCCTCGTACTGTGGGCAAATTGTCACAATGACTTACCCCATTATCGGTAACTATGGTATGGATAGTGAGGTGGAGGAATCGGGCAAGCCACATGTAAAGGCATTTGTGGTGCGTGAGCATTGCCTGCACCCCTCCAACTGGAATAACCACGGTAATTTGGAAGACTATATGGAAAAACACAATATTGTGGGGTTGTGTGGCATAGACACACGCGAACTAACGCGAACCATACGGGATAAGGGCGCAATGCATGGGCTGATTACCATAAACCCGCCCTCTGCAACGCAAATAGAAGAGATGAAGGCCTACAATATAGAAAAGCCTGTGGAACTTGTAACCACTGAAAAAGCATATCACTGTGGCACAGGCAGCAGGCGCATAGCGGTGCTGGATTTGGGGCTGAAACGGAACATACTGCGCAGCCTGATGCTGCGGGATTGCTGCCTGACGGTATTTCCCGCGCTGACACCCGTGGCGGAAATTTTGGAAGGGAAATTTGATGGCCTGATGCTGACCAATGGCCCGGGCAACCCACAGGATAATACGGCTATTATTCAAAACATAAAAGAATTGGTGGGCAGGTTGCCTATATTTGGCATATGCCTGGGGCATCAATTGCTGGCGCTGGCTATGGGCGCAGACACGGAAAAGTTGAAGTATGGGCACAGGGGTTCCAACCACCCGGTAAAGGATATGCAGCAAAATCGGGTATACATCACTTCCCAAAACCACGGCTACACCATAAAAAAGCGTTCCTTGCCAGACTGCGCTGTTATATCGCACAAAAGCTGGAACGACCAGACCATTGAAGGTGTGAAATATGTGGGATACCCCATGTTTACAGTGCAATTTCACCCAGAGGCTGCACCCGGGCCAGAGGATACAGCGCATTTGTTTGATGATTTTATTGCGATGGTAGACAACTGGAAGAAGGACATGAGCCATGATAAAGAAGCACTTTAAGGAAACGGTACTGGCCAATGAGCAGATTGCAAGCAATACCTACTTGATGACGATGACCTATTCTGATACAGCAATCAAGTGGTTTCGCCCGGGGCAGTTTATGCAGATTGAAATACCCGGATCCAGAGAATTGCTGCTGCGGCGTCCGATTAGCATAAACTGGGTGGATGTGCAAAACAAACAAGTGCACATTGCGTATTGCCCGGTGGGAAGAGGCACGCAGAGGCTAAGCGAAGTGCTGCCGGGTGCTCAGCTGGATATATTGACCAACTTGGGCAATGGATTTATGTTGCGCCCCCATATGAAAAAGATATGGCTGGTGGGTGGCGGCATTGGCTGCGCACCACTGCGCTCGTTGTTTGTTTCATTTCCAGATAGGGAATACAGGGCGTTTCTGGGATTTAGAAGCAAGGACTATGTGTATCAAAAAGAGGAATTTGAACAATTTGCATCCGTAGAAATTGCCACGGATGATGGCAGCTATGGGTTTCATGGGTTCTGTACGGAATGCCTAAAAGCAGAGCTGAAGCTGGATAAACCGGATGTGATACTTTCCTGTGGCCCAGAGCCTTTCTTTAGGGCGCTTTCCACAGTTGTAGGAGATGTTCCCACGCAAATATCGCTGGAACAGCGCATGGGCTGCGGTACGGGCGGATGCGCAACCTGTGCGTGCAGCATAAAAGGGGAAAACAAACGCATTTGTATGCAGGGGCCGGTTTTCGATATGACGGAGGTGGATGCCGTATGGAAATGAGTGTAACCATTGCCGGGGTAGAGCTGAAAAACCCTGTGATTGCAGCATCGGGTACCTTTGCCTTTGGTGAGGAATATGCGTTGTATATGCATGTAGATAAGCTGGGAGCCATTGCATTGAAAGCCCTAACCAAAGAAAAACGAAATGGAAACCCGCCTGTTAGAATTGCGGAAACAGCAAGTGGAGTGCTGAATGCAGTTGGCCTACAAAACCCGGGCGTGGATGAGTTTTTGGAAAAGATGTATCCGCGTGTGCGAAAAATAAATACGGTGCAAATTGCCAATATTGCTGGTGCCACTGTGGAAGACTATGTGGAGGTGGCGGAAAAACTGAACGACACTGATATTGCGCTATACGAGGTGAATGTGTCCTGCCCCAATGTGAAACATGGCGGGGTGAACTTTGGCACAGATGCAAGCACGCTGGAGCAGGTGGTAAGCGAGGTGAAGAAGGTGGCGAAAAAGCCGCTGATTGTGAAGCTTACACCAAATGTCACCAGCATTGTGGATATGGCGAAAGCTGCGCAGAACGGAGGTGCAGATGCATTGTCTTTGATTAACACAATCACTGGAATGGCAATTGACCCGCTGAGGCGCAGGCCATTGCTGGCAAATGTAACGGGCGGCTTGTCTGGTCCTGCTATTAAGCCTGTGGCACTTCGCATGGTGCATGAAGTTTACCGTGCAGGTCTGGGGCTTCCTATTATTGGGATGGGTGGCATTATGACGGGGATAGATGCTGCGGAGTTTATGATGGCGGGCGCAGACGCAGTAATGGTGGGAACGGCAACAATGCATACACCTTCTGCAACGCAACGGATTGCTGAAGAGCTAAAGAAATTTGCACAATTGCAAAAGCTGGGTAGTGTGCGTGAACTGACGGGTTCGTTGATATTGGATTGAGAATTGAGTAAGATATAAGATAGGAGAAAAAAGACTATGCTGACACAAGAAGAGATTGTAAAGATATTTAAAGACAGAGAAGTGATGCTGGAAGGGTGCGAAAAGAGCGCGCCCAGCGGGCGAGGAAGCGAATGCAGCACCCACTGAATGCGAGGAGAGGGCAAGCGCGTATACGGCGCAGGCCGAGGCCGCAATGAAGTGGGCCGTGAAAGCACGCAATGATATAGAGGAGAAAGAAGACTATGCTAACACAAGAAGAGATTGTAAAGATATTTAAAGACAGAGAAGTGATGCTGGAAGGGCATTTTTTGCTGACATCGGGCAGACATTCGGATAAGTATATGCAATGTGCAAAGCTGTTTCAATATGCCGATGTTTCGGAATTGATTTGCAAGCAACTGGCAGAGCAGTGTTCGGATATGGAAATTGACCTTGTGGTGGGGCCAGCAATTGGTGGCATTATTATGGCCTACGAGATGAGCAGGCAGCTGGGCGTGAAAAATGTATTTGCAGAGCGTGATGCAGAGGGAAAAATGACACTGCGCCGTGGATTTGAAATACCCAAAGGCGCCAAAGTGCTGGTAACGGAAGATGTGGTGACAACTGGTGGCTCTGTGGTGGAAGTGATAGAGCTGATTCGTTCGCTGGGCGGCGAAGTGGTTGGTGTAGGTAGTGTGGTGGACAGAAGCAACGGCAATGTGGAATTTGGCGTGCCTTTCCGTGCCGTGCTGCCTATGGAGGTAATTTCCTATGCGCCGGAGGAATGCCCACTGTGCAAAACAGGCATACCTGCTGTAAAGCCGGGAAGCCGCAAGATTGGCTGACACTTTGCCTAAAAAGTATAGCCTTGCATAATGTATCTGATGTGATTGAAAAAAAGTCCTTATGCAAAAGTGGTTCTTCCACCTTGCAATGGGGATTTTTTTTATAATGCTAATGAAGCCGGTTGCAGCAAAAGAATTGCAAGCAGATAGCGCAGTGCTAATAGTCATATTC
>CAZQBV010000039.1:0-22765 GCA_964592125.1 uncultured Christensenella sp. | reverse complement strand
GTAAAAAAAATAGAGTAAAAAATGGATTGTGGGGGTTGCCATTGCGGCGGTAGCTGCGGTACTGGTGGTGTTTGTTGTTCTGCCACAAATTGCAATGAAAAATGTACCCATAGTGGATACAAGCCTGAAAACTGTAACAGTGGAAAAAACCAATATTGAAGCAACGGCAGAGGGTTCGGGTAGTCTTTCAGCAGGGGATTCTTTGGATGTAAGCATACCTGCTGTTCTGAAACTGAAAAAAGTGAATGTGGAAGCTGGCGATACTGTAAAAGCAGGGGATGTGCTGGCAACTTTGGATATGGAGGCGCTGCAGGATAGTATTATGGATGCCCAAGACTCCATTTCCTCTATAGATACTAAGCTGGAAAGCGGCCAAGACGATTCAGAAGCAAAATCCATTTCTACAAGTGTGGATGGGCGCGTAAAGCAAATAAATGTTCGAAAAGGCGATAGTATCAGTGATGTGATAGAGCAAAAGGGCGCGTTGATGGTGCTTTCGCTGGATGGCAAGATGAAAGTGAACTTTACATCTTCTGCTGCGCTTAGTACAGGGGATAAAGTGAAGGTGGTGCTGCCGGATGACAGCAAAAAAGAGGGCACAGTGACTGCTACAACTTCGGAAATGAATACCGTTACGCTAACAGACAATGGCCCAGCACTGGGCGATGAAGTGACCGTTGAAGATAGTGACGGCAATGCTTTGGGGACAGGCAAGCTGGAAATCAACACACCGCTTACTATTTTGGGAAGCAATGGTGTGGTGGATGAAGTAAAGGTAAGCCTGAACGATAGCGTAAGCTCTGGCAAAAAGTTGATTGCTTTGGCGGACGGTATTCTTACCAGAGAATACGAAACATTGCTTCGCCAGCGCGACGAATATGAACAACTGCTGCGTAAGCTGTTGGAGTACCAGAAAAGCGGTGCGGTAACGGCACCTCAGGATGGCGCCATTGGTGAAATAGTTGCAACGGAACAGGGCAGCGCCACTGCGGAAGATGCCGCAAGCGCAGCAACAACGGATGCAAGCAGCCTTGCCGGTATGATGCCCACGGCGTATGCTGGGCAAACGAAGGGTACAGCAATTAGTATAGATACTGGGGAAACAGTGAATTTGGACAATGCGTCTGCTTCTATTACACTATTGTCAAACACAACGGAGGGTACAGATGAAAATAACAATCAGGACAGAAACGCAAACAATACAGATAACGGTGCAGAACCAGGAGGAAACAACGACCCAGGAGAACCAGGCGGAACAATAAGCGCCATTGGCGGTAAGCTGAATATATTTATCAACAACCCGGTTACGGGCAATACGCCACAAAGCACTATTATGCCGGGCGTAGGATATACGGGAACTGTGGTATGGCAGCCGGCAGCACAAAGATTTGAACAAATGAGCGTGTATACCGCTATGGTTTCGCTGAAGGCCAATGCTGGCTATCGCTTTGCGGAAGATGTGCAACCCAACGTTTCGGGTGCACAGGTAACCAACATTGCGGTTTCCCCAGAAGCGGAGGCCAACACACTGGTATTTGCCGCCACTTTCCCCCCCACAGAGATGTCTATGTCGGGGGGGACAGGGCAAACTGGCAATGCGGGCAGTGCGCTAAGTGGGCTTAGCGGAGTGACAGGAAGCAGTGGCATGTCCCTAGGGGGAAGTGCTGCCAGCAGCTTAGCCAGCGCAGCGGATACAACCTCCGCAACGGGAACCAGCACAGGCGCGCTGGATGAGCAGGTGCTGCTAACCATGCAAACAGGCCTGGTGGGAACGCTGACTGTGGATGTAGATGAATTGGATATTGTGTCGGTACAGGTGGGGCAGAAGGCCACAATTGTGCTGGATGCACTGCCAGATGAAGTATTCACGGGCACTGTGGAAAAAATTTCTGCAGCGGGCAGTGCCCAATCTGGTGTAACTACCTATCCGGTTAAAATTGCTTTAGACAAAGCAGATGCGCGATTGCTGGAAAATATGAATGCCACAGCAACAATTGTGACTGCGGTAAGTGAAAATATACTCAGTGTTCCTATGGATGCACTTCAGGAATTGGGCGCAGAAAAATTTGTGTATGTGGTGAATGAAACCCAAGCCCCCGCGGAAACCTCGCAGCAGGGTCAGCCACAGCCATTGGGTGAAAAACGCATTGTGGAAACAGGAATTTCCGATGGTCTGAATGTGGAAATTGTCTCTGGACTAAGCGAAGGCGAAACGGTTATTTACGAAGACAAATCCAGCCAGCAGGAGGATCCGTTTTCCATGATGATGGGCGGAGGCAGAGCAATGGGTGGTGGCGGTGCCAATACCCGTGTGCAAAGCTTTGGTGGCCCGCCACAATAAAAATTGCATAAAAACACCACGATATAGAGCTGCTTTATACATTGGGGGAACAGAGAGAAGGGATGCCCCCTCCCAAGAGGAAAGGCAAAGAACGCATGATTGAGATGAAAGATGTTTCTAAAATATATACGATTGGCGATGAGGATGTGTATGCCTTGAACAAGGCCTCGCTTACGATAAATGAAGGTGAGTTTGTTGCCATTATTGGCCCATCGGGTAGTGGAAAATCCACACTGATGAATATTATTGGTTGCCTAGACACTGCGGATAGTGGGGATTATATATTGGAGAATCAGGCAATAGAGGATTATTCAGAGGATGAGCTGGCAAATATTCGTAGCCGAAAAATTGGATTTGTATTCCAAAACTTCAATTTGTTGAACAAGATGTCTGCGTTGGAAAATGTGGAGCTTCCATTGGTATATCAGAATAAAAGGCGTCGGGAATGTAGGGAACGGGCAATGGAGTCGCTAAGCCGTATGGGATTGGCCGACCGCATGAAGCATAGGCCTACAGAGCTTTCCGGAGGCCAACAGCAGCGTGTGGCAATTGCCCGCGCACTGGTTACAGCTCCCTCGCTGATTCTGGCAGACGAGCCAACTGGAAATTTGGATTTTAAAACGGGCGAGGAAATTATGAGCCTGTTTCAAGAGCTGCACAAGAACGGAAATACAATTGTGCTAATTACGCACGATAACGATATTGCCCAGGCGGCGCAGCGACGCATACGCATACTGGATGGGCAGGTTACGGAGGATACTTCCATATGCTAAGACAATCGTTTCGTATGGCGTTTGCTTCTATTGCCTCCAATAAAATGCGTTCCTTTCTTACTATGTTGGGCGTTATTATTGGCATTATGGCAGTGGTGGTGTTGGTATCCATTGTTAGCAGCGCTACAGATTCTGTAATGAGTGACCTAGAGGCTATGGGTGGCGACAAGCTGAGCGTTGCCATAATGGATAGCAGAAACAAGCAGCTTACTTTAGACGAGATAGACGAGCTGGTTGCAAACAGCGAAGCCATTGGGTACATCGCGCCCACAGTAATGGGATCTTCCACAATAAAAGCAGGCGATACATCTGTTTCGGGAAGCACTACGGGCACCACACCTTCCTATATGCAGGTAGAAAAGCTGGAAATTGCAAGTGGGCGTATGCTGAAATCGCCGGATATTGAAAATAATTCTGCAGTTGCGGTAATTGGGCCGGATATGGCAAATGATTTATTCAACACCACAAATGTGGTGGGACAAAGTATCTCTATAGATGGACATAGCTTTACCATAGTGGGAGTGCTGGAGGAAGCGGGCAGCAGCCTAATGGGTTCCAGCAACAGCAGCGTATTAATTCCCAGCACATTGGCACAGCGTATGTACCACATGAAGGGAATAACATCCTTTACTGTGCGTGCAACCAATAGCAACACAGTGTCGCAAGCCGAAGAAGACGTGAAAGATATGCTAATGACAAAGTACAAGGATGAGGATTCTTTTACTGTGTTCAACCAAAGCACCATATTGGATTCTATGGATTCTATTACAAACACAATGGCGCTTATGATGGGCGGTATTGGCGGCATTTCGCTACTGGTAGGCGGTATTGGCATCATGAACATTATGCTGGTTTCCGTTGCGGAACGCACGCGGGAAATAGGCATAAGAAAAGCCATTGGCGCCAGCAAAAAACGTATTTTGATGCAATTTTTAATAGAAGCACTGGTGCTTTCCGTAATAGGTGGATTAATTGGGATTGTGGTGTCTTGGGTAATGCTGCAAATTCTCTCTGTCGCATTGAACGGTGTGTACACAATGTCGGCAGGGGTCGCGGTTATGGCAGTGGTGTTCTCGCTTGCCATTGGGTTGGTGTTTGGCATCAATCCGGCCAACAAGGCAGCAAAAATGCCGCCGATAGAAGCATTGCGTACCGATTGATAGGCTGGAAAATGTAATACTAATCTCTAATAGAAATCGTTGCAAAAGCAATGATTTCTATAGCCGCATATGATGCGGCATCCAAACAGCTCGCTGTTTGGAAAGATCAGTATTGAACGGCTTTCTTAGCACAAAACACAAAAGTGTTTCGTGCTTCGTGCCTATGGCACGGATTAAAAACGTATACGTTTTTAATCAAGAATTAGTATAAAGTCACTTTGAAGTATGGGGGCTCGGCTGAAAATGCCGAGTCTTTTGTGTGCAGGCTTGACCCCTGCATGAAAGTTGCGTATGATAGAGACGCTATTCTCCAACACACGAAAAGGTCATATTGAAGTGCAATACAATTGGAGAATCGTATTAGTATGGAACGCACAAGGAGTAGGAATGGCTGAAAAGAAAAGAAATGTACTGTTGCTTCTGGTGGGGCTCATCGTGTTTTTTATTGGGTTTGAAGCGGGCGGCTTTCAATTGGTATTAATTCATGTGGCTGCCGAGTTTGGGCTGGATAACACGGGCATGGGTGCTCTGGTGGCAACCCAATATATTGCTATCTTGGCAATGCCCATTTTGTTTGGGCACATTGCGGATAAAGTGGGGAAAAAGAAAGTGTTGGCTATTGTAATGCCCATTTTTGTATTGGGGTGTTTGCTTACGGTGCTTTCAAACTCTGCGGGGCTTTTTATTGCGGGAATCTTCACTGTGGGTGCGGGCTACAGTGCGTCGGAGTGTATTGCTGTTGCAGCACTTTCCGATAGTGACCCTGTGAATGCCAGTAAGAATCTAAACCTTGCACAGTCGGCATTCAGCTTGGGTGCGGTGGTTAGTCCGCTGTTGGTAAGCCAATTGATGCAAGCTGGGCAGGACTGGCGCATTGTATTTATTATAACGGGAATTTGTTTTGCCGCGCTGCTTCCTTTGATGGCCAAAACACATTTTTCTGTAGGGCAGCTTCCGCCCAAAGAAGGGGTGGGGGCGCATAAAAGCCATACAGGCATAGCTTTGCTGAAAAAGCCTTTTCTGTTGGTGCTGCTATCGCTTATGATTTTGTATTGCGCTATGGAAACGGGGCTGGGCTTTTTTGTAGATTCCTTTTTTGCGGTGCAGCTGCAAACGCCCGAATTTGGCGCATATGCACTATCGCTTTTCTGGCTGGGGATGACGGTAACACGCATTGTGTTTGGCATGGTAAAAACAGATCAATACAAATGGCTTATGCTGTTATATGGTGCCACGGTGGCGCTGTCGTTGCTGCTGGCTGTTACTGCCAGTGCCCAATGGGCGCTGGTTGCCTGCGCTTTGTCTGGCGCGGCATTTGGCCCCCTGTGGCCTATGATTGTGGGGCTGTGCACACATCGGTATGCAAAAAACACAGGTACCGTAACCAGTATTTTAATGGCGGGCGGTGGTGCCGGCGCAACCATTTCGCCAGTGCTGATGGGGATGGCGGCAGATGCGGCGGGGCTTCGTTGGTCTATGGGCATATTGGTGCTGTTTTCGGTAGCGGCATTTGCGCTAAGTATGGGATTGTTTCAAAAACAGAAACAAATTTCGGAAAGGCCTTCCCTTCCTAGTTGAAAATGAACAAGTATAGAACAAAAACAGCAGCACATGATTGATGCACTGCTGTTTGCTTTTTGTGTTTATGCCATTTCTGCTAAAGTGATATATTAAGGTGGCGTGCGTATATTTTTTGTGTATCCAAAAGGCAGCTGGCCACCAGGCAAATAAGAGGCGTGCTGTCATTTTTCAATTGAGATGTGCGCAGTGCTTCCATATAATCGTCTTTCAGGGAAAGTGGAATGATACAGTAACCATAGTTGTTGGCCTTTAGCACCATATTCATCAACAACCGTGCAACGCAGCCGTTGCCTCCTGCAAATGGATGTACATCTAGCAGGCGTTTGTGAAGTATGGCAGCATATTCCACGGGGTGGTACACACCTTCTTTTTGTTTGTTCATATCGTTGATGTATGTGCGCATTAGCATGGGTGTCACTTTGGGAGAGGGGGGGATGTATTCCGTGCCCTCTATATGGTTCTGTTCCTCTTTAAAAACACCGGCGTTGTCTATATCTATTCCCGCATAAAACAACAGATGGAGATGGCAAATGACTTCCTCGCTGAGTTCGGGCGGGTTATACTTTGCGCACTCCAGTATATAGTCGAAGGCGCGTGCATGACCCAACACTGCGTTGTGATCCTGTAGCAATTTGCCGCCTATGGTTTGCCCTGTTTTCAAAATCTCCCTAATTTCACGTTCCGATAAAGTGTTGCCATCCATATTGGTGCTGTTGTAGGTCAGTGCAATCCTAAAATGATCGGTAACCGTTGCCTTGTCTCTGTCTACCAACGTGCGGTCACCCATTATTATTTGCCGGATGCGGTCGGCCTCTTCAAAAAGTGCCGTCTTGTTCATATTTATTCTGGCCATAAAAACCTCCGTTGGAATCATTGTAATACTAACGGCATTATTATAGTACTTATTTCAAAATAAAACAATCGGAAAGAAGGCGTGCGCGGTTGTATGGGATGCAAAACATAAAACAGCCGTAGCTGATAGAAGTCAAAGTACACAATAAAACAACAGTAGCATTCATGCTACAGTAAAAAACTATTGGGCGTAGTAGGCCAACAGCAAATCCACCATGCGCCCATAGCTCATTATTCCATCCGATTGGTTATGTTGTTTCAAATAGTTGTCGTTTATTTTGGATACTGTTTGCTCGGCCTGACCCTCGTATTGCTTCCAATAGGCACTGTGTGCAATTAAATCGCGCTGCAAACCAATGCTGTAGTGATCGAATAGCTGAGAATATGCCGAGGGACTGATTGCATCCAAAGCATTTCCTGCGTTGATCAGTGCCAGCACAATGCCCGAATACTGTACGGATTTGTTTTGGGACTGCAAACAGGCCAAATATCCCACGAAGTTTGCTTCGTCCTCGCGTGCGATGCCCAACAGGTGTGCGCTTTCATGGGCGGCTGCAGAAGGAATTAACAGCGGCGGTTGGTGCGTATTAATATTGGCCTCCTGCGTGAAGGGAATAAATATGCCGGAAATGCCAGCCACGCTCATCAGCTCGGATGAGAGAACAGGCTTTGCCGGCGGAATGCTGCGGCCAAACTGTGGGTATTGCTTTCCCAGTGTGCCATAGGCCTGCGGAATTTCCCGAAATAGCTCGGCAGTGGAGGTGCCGAATGTAAACACGCCATTTGCATCCTCTGGAACCTGTTCCCGCAATGTGTTTGCTGCTGCTGCAAGTGAAACGCACAGATCGGCCAACTCTTGCGCGGGGCGTTCCTTTACTTCCAGATTCATGGTGTAGGCAAGTGGCATGCGGTAGTAGTTAAACCCCCAAAACCAATAGAACACATTCATAGAAACAGCTACAACAATGGCATAGGTAATCAGCGTGCGCACCAGCCTTACTGCCCGCAAGGATTTTTTGCAGGCATGCACAATGGTATATACAATCCATATGAGTAGAAGCGCAAGCAGAACGTATACCAAAAGCTCTGCAAAGGAGAAGGGAATCCAGCCAAATAATTTGGAAACACCGGAGCTAATGGCGGGAAAAATGCCTTTGGAGTACACCGTTTCTACCACGATGGGCGAGATAGAAGCAAGCTGCACCAAAAGGAATGCAAGGGGAAATAACAGCAGCCAAAAAAGACGCAGAAGTTCGCGCCGCCACTCTGGCCGCAGTGTTGCTTTGCATATGGGTTTTGCAGTGTTTGTAAGGGTCAGTTCCGGATGTTCCATTTGGCTTTTTCCACCTTGCAACATTCAATGATTTATTATAACATAAATAGGAAGTAAGAATACAAGACAGCATAAAATATTTACAAAGCAACAGGAACCAAAATGCCACTACAGAAACCAAACATAAAAAAGTTCACAAACTGTATGCAATTTTTTGTTGACAAAAAGAATAGAATTGTTTATTATATAGACCAAGAATGAATGGAGTAAGAAAAAATGAACAAGCAACAAATTTCTTACAATAGCATACTCGTCCTTGGCCTTATTATTAACGTCATTATTGGCGCTCGAAGTAAGGCTTGTTGCGGTTGTACGTGAAAAGGTACAGCTAAGGACTGGGTAAGGTACGAAGAATACCAGGGTCTGCGCAATAGGCGCAGGCCCTTTTTGTTTGCAAGCGGGGTACTGTGTTTATAAAATTGCAGGCAACTGGGGAAACAATATAGGAGGAGACAAAAGTGAAATTATCGGGTGCACAAATAGTATTGGAATGCTTGAAAGAACAGGGTGTGGATACTGTGTTTGGTTTTCCGGGCGGAACCGCGATACATATATATGATGCAATGTATGACTGTGGCGAAATAAAGCACATATTAACCTGCCATGAGCAGCACGCGGCTCATGCGGCGGATGGCTATGCAAGAGCAACGGGTAAAACGGGAGTGGTGTTGGCCACCAGTGGCCCGGGGGCAACCAATTTGGTAACGGGTATTGCTACGGCATATATGGATTCTATTCCCGTGGTGGCTATTACTGCGAATGTATTAAAATCCCTACTGGGCAAAGATACCTTTCAGGAAATAGACATTGCGGGTGTTACAAACCCCATTACCAAACACAATATGATAGTAAATGACATTGCAGATCTGGCGGATGCGATAAGAGATGCCTTTTTTATAGCAAACAGCGGGCGAAAGGGGCCGGTTCTGGTGGATATCCCCAAGGATATTACCTTGCAGGAGTATGACTACATTCCCGCAACGCCCAAGCAACCAGCGCACAAAAATGCATTTAGCGATGCGGATATTGCGGCGGCGGCAAAGGCAATAAACGAGAGCGAACGTCCGTTTATTTACGCAGGTGGCGGCATTATTGCTTCGGATGGGGAAAAGGCTTTGCGCGAGCTGGCAGAAAAACTGAATGCGCCAGTTACCACCACATTGATGGGCATTGGCGGTTTCCCGCAGGGCAGTGAAAATTTTACTGGTATGATAGGCATGCATGGCACAAAAACATCCGCATTGTGTGTTTCGCATTGTGATTTGCTGATAGCGGTGGGCGCTAGGTTTTCGGAGCGTGTAACTTCAGATACTTCGAAATTCGCAAAGCAGGCGAAAGTATTGCATATAGATGTAGACCCTGCTGAAATCAATAAAAACATACAGGTAAACTATCAGGTGATAGGCGATGCCAAGGATGTGCTGGAACAGTTGCTGCCCAAAGTGAAACAGGTAAAAAGCCGCGATTGGCTGGATACAATTATTGGCTGGAAAAAGAAATATCCGCTGGACAAGGCTGCTCCCAATGCAAAATATCCCCGCGAGATATTGAAAGTGATGCAGGAATTTGCCCCAAAAGATGCAGTGTATACCACCGAGGTGGGACAGCACCAAATGTGGGCAGCGCAGTTTTTGAAAATAGACCGTCCGCGTCAGTTTATCAGCTCAGGAGGGCTGGGTACAATGGGCTTTGGGCTGGGTGCTGCACTGGGCGCTGCGCTGGGTACAGGCAAACGCACAGTAAACATTGCAGGCGATGGAAGTTTCCATATGAATTTACAAGAGATTGTAACTGCGGTAAAATATAATATACCTGTGACCATATTGGTGCTGAACAACAACGTGCTGGGTATGGTACGGCAGTGGCAAAAGCTGTTTTACGAAAAGCGCTATTGCAGTACAACGCTGAACCACCCAACAGATTATGTGAAGCTGGCAGAGGCGTTTGGCGCAGTGGGCTACCGGGCAAAGGACGAAACAGAGCTGAGAGATACAATGGAAAAAGCGTTTTCGCACGAGGGGCCGGTGGTAATTGCCTGCGACATACATGAGGATGAAAATGTGTTGCCTATGGTGCCTGGTGGGAAAAGTCTGGATGACATTATATTGGAGATAAAATAAAGATCGAAAAGGAAAACAGAGAAGTTGCCCGGTTCATAGATAGGGCAACAGAAAGAGGCAATGGAATGGTAAGAAGATACGTGGTATCTATACTGGTGAAAAACACGGCAGGTGTTTTGGCAAAAACAATTGGGCTTATTTCCCGCAGGGGCTACAATATACATTCGCTTTCTGTGGGGGAAACGCACGACCCAGATTTCTCTCGCATTACCATAGAACTGATGGGTGATGAAAGCGAACTGGAACAGGTGAAAAAGCAATTCACAAAGCTGGTGGATGTAATAAAGGTAAAGGCAATACGCTCTTCAGGTTCTGTATACAAGGAATTGCTGCTGGTAAAGGTGAAGGCAAATGCAAAAACAAGGGCGGGTGTAATAGAATTGTGCGATATCTTTCGCACCAAGATTGTGGATGTAAACAGCAAATCTATGGTGATAGAAATGTCGGGTGCGCCAGAGAAAAACAAAGCATTGGTGAATTTGCTGAAAGAATACGGTATACTGGAATTGTCCCGCACAGGAATTACAGCAATAGAGCGTGGCCCGGGTACAATACTGGATTAGTGGGAACTTGCATTACGATAAAAACGCTATGGCGTTGGAAATATATCACTTCGGTACGAGATAGTAGCGAGGATCGAAGTGATGATACTGCGCAAATGAACAAAAATAGAAGAAATAGGATTGACACTGTTCATTTGCTACGTAATAAAATAGGCAATGCGCAAAAAAGCGCGGAAATGGAGTATTTAAAATGGCAGTAAACATGTATTACGAAAAAGATTGTGATTTCTCTCTTCTGAAAAACAAAACAGTGGCAATTGTTGGTTTTGGCTCGCAGGGGCATGCCCATGCACTGAACCTGAAGGAGAGCGGTGCCAATGTAATAGTGGGGCTATACGAGGGCAGCAAAAGCTGGAAAAGTGCAGAAGACCAAGGCCTTAAGGTAATGACGGCGGCAGATGCAGCCAAAGCGGCAGATATTGTAATGATTCTAATTAATGATGAAACACAGGGCAAGCTGTACGACGAAAGCATTAAACCACATATGACAGAAGGCAAATCGCTGGTGTTTGCGCATGGGTTCAACATTCATTATGGGCAAATTACCCCGCCAGACAATGTGGATGTGTGGATGGTAGCGCCCAAAGGCCCCGGCCATACGGTACGCAGCCAGTATGCGGAAGGCAAAGGAGTACCCTGCCTCATTGCTATCTATCAGGATGCAACAGGCAAGGCCAAAGATTATGCGCTTGCTTATGCGGCAGGCATTGGCGGCGCGCGCGCTGGCATTTTTGAAACCACGTTTAAAGAAGAAACCGAAACAGACTTGTTTGGTGAACAGGCAGTGCTGTGCGGTGGTGTGTCTCGCCTGATTCAGGCAGGTTTTGAAACACTGGTGGAAGCAGGCTATGCACCGGAAATGGCATACTTTGAATGCTGTCACGAGATGAAGCTGATTGTGGATATGATATTTGAGGGTGGGCTAAAACGCATGCGCTACTCTATTTCCGACACTGCGGAATATGGCGATTATGAAGTGGGTCGCCGCATTATTACCGATGACACAAAGGCAGCCATGAAGCAGGTGCTTTTTGAAATACAGAATGGTACATTTGCCCGCAATTGGATGCTGGAAAATCAGGTGAAGCGCCCGCACTTTATTGCCACGCGCAACATGGAAAATGAGCACCAAATAGAAAAAACAGGCGAAATGCTGCGTAGCAAAATGAGCTGGAGCAAAAAGAAATAAGCCAAATCTCCAATAAGAAAGTGATATGAATCACTTTTTATTATAGCAACAAAACCGGAGGGTTTTATGATAAGTGACAATGTAAAAAAGGGGCCGGACAAAGCACCGCACAGGTCTTTGTTTTACGCGCTGGGGCTAACAGAGGAAGAACTGCAAAGGCCTCTGATAGCCGTGGTAAGTGCGAAAAGCGAAATTGTTGCGGGGCATATGCATTTGGACAAAATTGCACAGGCCGCCAAGGATGGTGTGCGTATGGCGGGTGGCACTCCCATAGAATTCCCGGCAATTGGTGTGTGTGATGGCATTGCCATGGGGCACGAGGGCATGCGGTATTCGCTGCCCACAAGGGAGCTTATAGCGGACAGTATAGAAAGCATGGCCAAGGCACATGCCTTTGATGGCATGGTGCTGGTGCCCAACTGTGACAAGATTGTTCCGGGTATGCTGATGGCGGCGGCTCGTGTGAACATCCCTTCCATTGTGGTTTCCGGCGGGCCTATGTTGGCAGGGCGGGTGGCAAATGAAAAAACCAGCTTAAGCAGCATGTTTGAGGCGGTGGGTGCCTACAACGTGGGCAAGATTGACGAAGCGGAGCTGCTGGATTTCGAGCAGCACGCTTGCCCCAGTTGCGGCAGTTGTTCGGGTATGTATACGGCAAACTCCATGAACTGCCTAACCGAGGCAATTGGCATGGGGCTTCCTGGCAATGGTACGATACCTGCAGTGATGTCGGCACGCTTGGTGCTGGCAAAACATGCTGGTATGCAAGTGATGAAGCTGGTGGAGCAAAATGTAAAGCCACTGGATATTATGACAGACTATGCTTTCCACAATGCGCTGGTGGTGGATATGGCACTGGGATGCAGCACAAACAGCATGTTGCACTTGCCTGCCATAGCGCACGAATGCGGGATAAAAATAGACCTGCATGAGGTGAATGAAATTAGTGAGCACACCCCCAATTTGTGCCATTTGGCACCTGCCGGGCATCACTATATAGAAGAACTGGATACCTCTGGCGGTGTGGCTGCCGTAATGGCGCAGCTGCAAAAAAAAGGTGTGCTGAAGGACAATAAAACAGTGGATGGCACAGTGTTTGAAAGAATAAAGGGCGCGGAAATAACAGGGGATGTTATTCGGCCTATAGAAAATCCCTATTCCGAAACGGGCGGTATAGCGGCACTGTTTGGCAACATTGCAGAGCGTGGCTGTGTGGTGAAACGGGCGGCAGTGGCGCCCGAAATGCTGGTGCATAGCGGCCCGGCAAGGGTATTTAACAGTGAGGAAGAGGCCACTGCTGCCATTACAAATGGCCAGATTCATAAAGGGGATGTGGTGGTTATTCGCTACGAAGGGCCAAAGGGTGGCCCGGGTATGCGCGAGATGCTGGTTCCTACATCCGCATTGGCGGGTATGGGGCTGGATAAAGATGTGGCATTGATGACGGATGGTCGGTTTTCGGGTGCGTCCAGAGGCGCTTCCATAGGCCATGTATCGCCAGAGGCGGCGGCCGGTGGGCTGATAGCCTATATACAGGAAGGCGACATCATAGAAATAGACATACCCAATTACTCTATCCATCTGGCTGTGCCAGAGGATGTGTTGCAGAAACGACTTACAGGCGCGCAGCCTGCCACGCCAAACAGAAATGTGGGTGGATGGCTTGCGCGGTATGCCAGAATGGTAACCAGTGCGGACAGAGGCGCTGTGCTGGAGTAAAGTTTGTTTCCAACGACAATAAACAAGGAGTAATAAACGATGAAAACAATTAAAATATTTGATACAACCCTGCGTGATGGAGAACAATCGCCCGGTTGCAGCATGAATTTGAGCGAGAAAATAACAATTGCAAAACAATTGGAAATTTTAAAAGTGGACGTAATAGAGGCGGGCTTTGCCATCTCCTCGCCGGGGGATTTCGAGAGCGTGCAGAAGGTAGCAGAGGTGATTAAAGATTCGGCAGTTGCCAGTCTCTCACGGGCCGTCAAAAAGGACATAGACGCCTCCTACGAAGCTTTGAAAAATGCAGCAGCGCCACGTATACATATCTTCTTGGCAACCTCTCCCTTGCATATGGAGTACAAGCTGAAAATGAGCGAGGAGCAGGTGCTGGAGAAAATAAAAGAATCTATTACCTATGCGCGCACGCTGCTGTCTGATATAGAATTTTCCGCAGAAGATGCCTTCCGCAGTGACCGCCCGTTTTTGGCAAAAGCGGTAAAGGCAGCCATAGATGCAGGCGCAAAAACAGTAAACATTCCAGACACTGTGGGTTATGCCATTCCGCAGGAAATGTATGAACTGATTGCCTACCTGAAAAAGAATGTGGAAGGCATTGACGATATTGACATTTCGGTACACTGCCACAACGATTTGGGCATGGGTGTGGCAAACTCCCTAAGCTCTGTGTTGGCAGGTGCCACACAAGTGGAATGTACAGTAAATGGCATTGGCGAGCGTGCGGGAAATGCTTCTTTGGAAGAAGTGGTAATGGCCATTCACACACGCAAGCACTTGTTTGAGGCGGACACCAATGTGGATACCAAGCAGATTTATCGCACCTCACGCTTGCTGTCCAAAACCATTGGCGTATCCATACCGCCCAACAAAGCCATTGTGGGTGCAAATGCTTTTGCCCACGAGAGTGGTATTCACCAGCATGGTGTGTTGGCCAAGCGTGAAACGTACGAAATTATGACACCGGAAAGCGTGGGTCTTTCCACAAACAAAATGGTTTTGGGCAAGCACTCTGGCCGTCATGCTTTCGATGATTTCCTGACTGAACTGGGCTACAAGCTGAGTAAGGAAGAGCTGGACAGCGCTTTTTCACAGTTTAAAGACCTGTGTGATAAGAAAAAAGAAGTAACGGAATATGACATAGAGGCACTGGTATCGCAAAAAGCTTCCAAGGCAACAGAGCACTATAAATTTAAGCAGTTTGTGGTAAACAGTGGCAACTCCATTTACAACACGGCCAGTGTAATACTGGAAGATATGGACGGCAAAGAACAGGCGCAGGTGGCATTTGGCGATGGCCCTGTGGATGCAGCATATCAGGCAATTAACAACGTTGTGCCCATGCCGCTGAATTTGGACAGCTATAAAATTAACGCGGTAGGTCATGGCGAGGATGCACTGGGCGAAGTGGTGGTAAAAGTTTCTAGCGACAAACGCACCGTAACTGGGCGTGGCCTGTCTACAAACATAATAGAGTCTTCCATATTGGCATATATCAATGCCATCAACAAACTGATGGGCTGATGAGAAGCGTTTGGATAGGTAAATGAGGTAAATTAGGATGAAAAAGATAACTGTATTCGATTCCACATTGCGGGACGGCATGCAATCAGAAGGGATAGCCTTTTCTGTAGAAGACAAACTGAATATTGCGCACACATTGGATGAGCTGGGAATTGGATACATAGAGGCGGGAAACCCTGGCTCCAATCCCAAAGATATGGAGTTTTTCCGGCGCATTAAAGAACGTCCGCTGAAAAATGCGGTATTGTGCGCGTTTGGTAGCACACGTCGCAAGCAAATACAGCCAGAGGAGGATGCAAATCTTGTTTCGCTGCTGTCTGCAGATACCCCCGCTGTATCTATTTTTGGCAAGAGTTGGGATTTGCATGTGGAAAAAGTAATTAACACCACGTTGGATGAAAACTTGGCAATGATAGAAAGCACCATTGCCTATATGAAGCAAAATGGCAAGTATACCATATTTGATGCCGAGCACTTTTTTGATGGCTACAAAAACAACCCCGGCTATGCCATCAGCGCGCTGAAGGCGGCGGCAAAGGGCGGCGCGGATGTGCTGTGCCTGTGCGATACCAATGGCGGCACCTACCCACAGGATATTTATGCAGTAACAAAGCTGGTGGTAGAGATGTTTGAAGATGTACAGGTGGGCATACACTGCCACGAGGATACCGGCATGGCAACTGCGCAGAGCATGTTTGCTGTGGATGCTGGCGCCACGCAGGTGCAGGGAACCTATGTGGGGTTTGGGGAGCGTTGCGGCAACGCAAATCTTTCCACGCTAATAGGCAACTTGCAAGTGAAGCGCGGCTATTGCTGCATACCCGAAGAAAACCTGCCATTGCTAACAGAGACGGCACGGCGGATAGCGGATATTTCCAACATATGGCTGCCTTCCTCCATGCCCTATGTGGGGGCAAGCGCCTTTGCCCACAAGGGTGGCATGCATATAGATGGTGTGAAAAAGGTGCGCGAAAGCTTTGAGCATGTGCCGCCGGAAGCGGTGGGCAATGCACGCCGCTACCTAATGAGCGAAGTGTCTGGAAAAGCCACACTGATGAAAAAGATACTGCGTATAGATCCCGAAATAGACGCAAAATCTCCTATGATAAACAAGATTGTGGATATGCTGAAGCAGCGTGAGTTTGAGGGTTTCCAGTACGAGGCGGCAGAGCAAAGCTTTGAATTGCTGATCCGCAGGATATTGCACAAATACAAGCCCTTCTATAAGTTGGATTACTTCAAAATTATGGGAGAGCAGCCCCTTGCAGAGAAGGAATATCCATCTTCGGCCATTGTGAAAGTGCATGTGGGAGAGGAAAGCCGCATTACTGCGGCAGAGGGCGATGGCCCTGTGCATGCGCTGGATCTTGCGCTTAGGGGCGCGTTGGAGGGATTTTATCCTGCGCTGAACACAATGCGGCTGACAGACTACAAGGTGCGCGTGCTGGAAAGCAGTGCCACCACAGCGGCAAAGGTACGCGTGCTAATAGAATCTTCGGATGGAGCGCATTCGTGGAACACAGTGGGCGTTTCTACAGATATCATAGAGGCAAGCTTTATGGCGCTAAGTGACTCCATAGAATATAAGCTGACGCTGGAAGAAAACAGTTGACAAAACGTATGTGGAACAGGGACAATGGAGAAGAACGCCCTGCCTACAGGCAACAAAAGTGTATGGAGGGAAACAACAGGCATAATGTATGTGAACACGACTTTGTTTTGTGAAAGACCGGAGGATAACGCCACCCTGCCAGTAGAGCGTGCGGCCTACAGCCTGCTGGATAAGCTTGCGATCCCATATGTGCGGGTGGAACACGATGCGGCGGATACGATAGAACAGTGCGTTGCTGTAGAAAATGCACTGGGTGCGAAAATCTGCAAAAACTTGTTTTTGACCAATGCACAAAAAAGCATGTATTACCTGCTTTTGATGCCAGGAGCAAAACGGTTTCGCACCAAAGATTTGAGTAAGCAGATTGGAAGCTCGCGTCTGTCTTTCGCAGATGCGGAGGATATGGAACGTTTCCTTGGTGTTTTGCCCGGATCGGCAAGCGTTTTGGCATTGGTGAATGACGTGGGGCGGCAGGTTCGCCTTGTGATCGATCAGGACTTGTTAGAAAATCACTATTTTGTATGTCATCCGTGCAGAAGCACGGGTAGCATAAGGATGGGGACGGTAGATTTGCTGGAACGGTTGCTGCCGGGGCTGGATCGTCAGCCTTTACTGGTAGAGTTGCCAGAATAATCTACAGCAAAAAAATATGAATATAGTATTGAAGGAGAGTATAAAACAGTGGGAATGACAATGACACAAAAAATACTGGCACAGCATGCCGGGCTGGAGAGCGTGTATGCCGGGCAGCTGATATCCATAAAACTGGATATGGTGTTGGCCAACGATATCACCGCGCCAGTTGCCATTAAAGAGTTTAACAAAACGGGGCGCGAGGTGTTTGACAACAATAAAATTTCACTTGTAATGGATCACTTTACCCCCAACAAGGATATTAAGGCGGCCGAGCAATGCAAATTTGTACGCGAGTTTGCACGCAAACACAACATAGTAAATTTCTTTGATGTGGGGCAAATGGGCATAGAGCACGCACTGCTTCCCGAAAAAGGATTGGTGGTAGCAGGCGAAGCCGTAATTGGCGCAGATTCGCACACCTGCACCTATGGCGCGCTGGGTGCATTTTCCACAGGTGTGGGAAGTACCGATATGGCAGCAGCCATGGCCACAGGCAAAGTGTGGCTGAAGGTGCCCCCGGCTATCCGTTTCAACCTGACGGGTGAGCTGAACAAATATGTAAGCGGTAAGGATGTAATACTGCACATCATTGGCCTGATTGGCGTGGATGGTGCGCTTTATAAATCTATGGAGTTTGGCGGCCCCGGGCTGGCAGCGCTTTCCATGGACGACCGTTTGTGTATTGCCAATATGGCAATAGAGGCGGGCGGTAAAAACGGCATATTTGAAGTGGATGACCAGACCGTGGAATTTATCCGTCAGCGCACAGAGCGCCCCTTCAAGCAATATGCGCCGGATGAAGACGCTGTGTACGAAAGAGTGATAGATATTAACCTGTCGCAGCTTCGCTCCACAGTGTCCATCCCACATTTGCCAGACAACACTCGAGTGGTAGAGGATTTGACCGAGGAAGTGGAGATAGACCAAGTGTTGATAGGTTCTTGCACAAATGGCCGTATTTCGGATTTGCGTGCCGCTGCGGATATATTGGTGGGCAAAAAAGTATCGCCGAATGTGAGAACCATTATTTTCCCCGCAACACAGAAAATTTATTTGCAGGCAGTGGAAGAAGGCTTGGTTAAAATATTTATAGAATCGGGCTGTGCAGTTTCCACCCCCACTTGCGGGCCGTGCCTAGGCGGGCACTGCGGTATATTGGCAGAGGGTGAACGATGTGTTGCCACCACCAACCGCAACTTTGTGGGTAGAATGGGGCACGTAAAGTCTGAAGTGTACTTAGCCAGCCCAGAGGTAGCCGCCACAAGTGCGTTGCTGGGCAAGCTGGCTTCGCCATACGAACTGTAATAGCAGAGAAAAGGAGTATGAACATTGGAAACCAAAGTAACCGGAAGAGTGTTTAAATATAACGATAATGTGGATACCGACGTAATCATTCCAGCGCGGTACCTGAACACCACAGATGAAAAAGAATTGGCCTCACACTGTATGGAGGACATAGACCCCAGCTTTGTAAAGAACGTAAAAGAGGGAGATATGATTGTTGCAGGAAAAAACTTTGGCTGTGGCTCCTCGCGCGAGCATGCGCCCATTGCCATAAAAGCATCTGGCGTAAGCTGTGTCATTGCAGAAAACTTTGCACGTATCTTTTACCGTAATGCCATAAACATTGGTTTGCCCATTATGGAGTGTGAAGAAGCAGCCAAGGAAATAAAATTGAATGACGAGCTGGAAGTGGATTTTGCCAGTGGTGTGATAAAAAACCTAACCACAGGAAAAGAATACCGCGCACAGCCCTTCCCGGCCTTCATACAGGATATTATATCCAGTGGCGGGCTGGTGGCGGCTGTAAAGCAGAATAAGCTTTAATAAGGTAACTTAAAATGACATAAAACAAAAAGCTGCCAATGGGTGGCTTTTTTGTTGTTTTGTGTGTAAAATGGATCTAACTAGTGTATTTATAATCAAATGGGAAACAAAATAAAAAATAGAATAGAACGCAAAATGGGCGGTTTGCTTTTTTAAGAAAGCATGATACGCTTGTTTTGGTAGAAAGACCTAAGTAGCTAAATTGTTTTTTTGGATGGTGAATGTATGCCAAGATGTATGATGTGCGGAGAAAAAAGTGCACTGTTGAAGGTGACGGGTAGTGGGCTTTGCTGTGCTTGCGAGCTGGAGCGAATTGTGTATGAAAACGGTGATTTTTACATGAGCAAGGTGTATCACGCATATTTGCCAAATAATTTCATCTTTTTTTTGGCAATAGATGATAAAAACAAGCAGTTTGCCATTTCCGTACAATCTGCATCTAAAGCATTTGGCGTTTATTTTTTCGAGTATATGGATTTGATTGATTTTGAATACTACGAGAACAAAACAATTTCAAATGTGTATAATTCTATGATGATAAGCATATACTTGAATTCGTTGCGCAGGCCACAAGTGTCGTTTTACATTGTAAACTCGCCCACGCAGTTTGGCAGCAAGCAATACAACCATTCCATACGCACGGTGAAGGAAATGATGGGGCTACTGCACTTTATACGCCACAACGGCAGGCAGCAAAATGAAACGGCTGACCGCCGACAGGGCTTGATAGGCAACGCTATGGATATTGTAAAAATATCTCCATAATTTACCACAGACCCATGGCAGGGCCAATCAGCAGCACTGCACCCAATGCGGCTGTGTAGATGGCAAAGCCGTAGAGTTTGTGTTTGCTGATAATTGCCAGCATAAACTTAATGGCCAAAAAACCGCTGATGGCAGCGGCGGCCACCCCCATTACCAAAGAGACAACAGACACATCGCCCATACCTGTTTTGGCAACATCCAGCCCTGTAAACAGGGTACTGCCCAATATGGCGGGGATAGACATTAAGAAAGCGTATTTTGCGGCAGCCTCTCTACCTGCGCCGGCAAACAGGCCGCCGGCAATGGTGGAACCAGAGCGAGAAAGACCGGGCAGCACAGTGGCTACTGCTTGCATAGCGCCCATTGCCATTGCCTGAGGCAGCTCTATTTCTTTGCCTTTTTCATAGCGACGCGCAATTAGCTCGCACAACACCAGTACAACCGATGTGGCAAAAAAACCATAGGCAAGATATGCGCCATTTGTTAAATCATCCAATGCTGTGGGAAATAGCTGTTTCATTACCAGCACCACTGCAGCCGCAGGCAAAGAAGCCAGTATTAGCATACCCAGCTTGTTTTTGATGGGATGCCGCAGCAACGCTGTAATTTCTGGCCAAAGCACTATGAAAACAGCAATGAGTGTGCCCACATGTAGCATAACATCGTAGAACAAAGGAATTTCTCCTGTTTTTAGTATATAGTTTTGCAGCAAAGCCAAATGCCCAGAACTGGAAACAGGTAAAAACTCTGTAAAGCCCTGCACAATGCCCATAATAACTGATTGTAATGGATCCATTTTTGCCCCCCTAAAATCTGCATATATAACTGACATTACTTTATCATTGATTATATCAGTGCTTTTATGATAGCACAAGCTTGATAAAATAAAGGGCACACAGTATAATTTATACGGTATATTTTATTATAGACATGAAATAGCAACAAACACACAGGCGGATGCCGCCGGAAATGAGGAAATAGAGTAATATGAAACTGGGAGTAGTGGGACTGCCCAATGTGGGCAAAAGCACCCTTTTTAATGCATTGACGCAAGCGGGCGCACAAAGCGCAAACTATCCGTTTTGCACCATAGAGCCGAATTATGGTGTGGTATCGGTGCCAGATTCTAGGCTGGATTACCTTGCGGAAATTTATCATCCGCAAAAATTTACGCCTGCCACAATAGAGTTTGTGGACATTGCAGGACTGGTGAAGGGTGCCAGCAAAGGCGAGGGGTTGGGAAATAAGTTTTTATCTCACATTCGTGAAGTGGATGCCATTATAGAGGTGGTGCGTTGCTTTGAAGATGACAATATCACCCATGTGGATGGCGCTATAGATCCCCTACGGGATGTGACCACAATCAATTACGAGCTGATTTTTGCAGATATGGACACGGTGGAAAAGCGCATGGCCAAGGCGCAGAAAATGATAAAAACTGGTGATAAAAAGTATGCACAGGAAACGGAGCTGTGCCAGATGTTGCTGGAAGAGCTGGAGAAGGGAAATTTTGTGCGCAGTGTGGATCTAACGGATGAACAGCGCGCTATGGCAAACGAAATGTTTCTTTTAACCAGCAAGCCCGTGATATATGTGGCAAATATATCCGAAGAGCAAGTGGGGCAGGATGTGCCCGAAATAAAGCCGCTTCACGAATATGCCGAAAAACAGGGCAGCGAGGTGGTGCTGATTTCCGCAAAGGTGGAAGAAGAGCTGGCCGGGCTTGGCGAGGAAGAAAAACAATTGTTTATAGAAGAACTGGGCATAGGGGAAAGCGGGCTTTCCAAGCTGATAAAAAAAGCATATGCATTGCTGGGGCTAATTAGCTACCTAACGGCAGGCGAGCCGGAGGTGCGGGCGTGGACGATTGTGAAAGGCACCAAGGCGCCGCAGGCAGCGGGCAAAATACATACGGATTTTGAGCGTGGTTTTATTCGTGCGGAAATTGTGGCTTTCGACAAGCTGAAGGAGCTGGGCGGCAGCATGCAGGTGGCAAAGGAGCAGGGCGCTGTGCGTAGCGAGGGCAAGGACTATGTGATTGCCGATGGCGATGTGGTGTTATTTCGATTTAATGTATAGTGGCTCTGACATAAAAAGAGGGATTGTCTCAATTTATTGCTGAGACAACCCCTTTTTTCTATTTGCAGTGAAACCACTGGCTGTGCCAGTGGTAGAGAAAAAGCTTTAGCGATGCAAGAAAAATCCTCCATTTGATAAAATGAACTTGGTCTGCCAACCAAGAAAAAACAAATGGAGGATTTTAAAATGTTAAAAGACACAAATAGCTTAGCACATACAAAATGGAACTGCAAATATCACATAGTGTTTGCTCCAAAGTGCAGGAGAAAAGTGATTTATGGGCAACTAAAAGCAGATATTGGGGCAATACTAAGAGAACTGTGCAGATGGAAGCAAGTAAATATAATAGAAGCGGAGTTATGCCCAGATCATGTGCACATGTTAGTAGAAATACCACCCAAAATGAGCGTGTCTGGGTTTGTTGGGTTTCTGAAAGGGAAAAGTAGTCTGTTACTGCATGAAAGACATGGAAACCTAAAATACAAGCATGGGAATAGGAGCTTTTGGTGTAGAGGATACTATGTAGATACAGCGGGCAAAAATGCAAAGAAGATAGCAGAATACATACAAAATCAATTAAAGGAGGATCAGGTGAATGAGCAACTGACGTTTAAAGAATATATAGACCCGTTTACGGGTGGCAAGAAGTAGTATCGCAAGTGGCAGACCAACA
>CAZQBV010000038.1:0-22806 GCA_964592125.1 uncultured Christensenella sp. | reverse complement strand
TTTATATAGAAAATAGACCCATCGCTATCTGTCTTGCCAGCTTGGGGATCAGAATGCAATTCCGTTAGGTAATCTGCAAGCGGTTCTCCATTTGCATCCACCAAATTAAATCCCACGCTCAGCAAGCCCTGATCTGGGCTGGGCGATGGTGTGGGAACCTCTGGCGTTTTGGTAATTTGCGCACTTACTGCCGAGGCCGTTGGTGCGGGTATAGATGTCCTCACTGGCGAAGCAATCACCGGTGTTTTTTTAGCCAAAGGTGATGCCGTTGGCTTAGAGGTTGGCTGCATGCTTGCCTTGCTTGTTGGTTTGGTGGTTGGCCTGCTGCTAGGCTTGTATGTGGCCGGTGGCCGTGGGCTACTGGTTACAACCGGGCCGGGCGCCACCGTAGGTTGTGGTGTGGGAGTGGGTGTTGGTTCTGGCGCATTTTCCGCAAGCACCACAGTCACTCTCGCTGTTTTGTTGTTTACCAAAAACTCTCCCGCATAAGATTGATACCCGCTCTTGCTTACCGCAATCTCATAACTGCCAGGCAATACGCCTTCCACTTGCGCCTTGCCTTGCGAGTTTGTATGCAGTACTTTCCCGGGAATCGTGATCTTAGCATCCTCAATCGCTTTTCCATTTTTATCTTTTACAGTAAATGCTGCAACATAGCGTTTCAGCGTCAAATTCACATTTATACTAACCAGTCCTTCCTCTACGCGCAGGCTGCCACTGGCAGTATTATATTCCGGATGGCTCACTGTGTAGTCATAGCTCCCCTCAGCTACCCATGCGCGCGCCTTGCCCTTGCTATTCGCAACAATGGTACTGTAACCAGGAATGTTTATGGAGGCGCCCACTACTGGCTTGTTTGCTTCCCCCATTACAGTAAATTCTACCCTGTGCCCGCCCATTATCTCTACCGAAATTCTTGTAGCACCAGATACCTGCACAGAACCTGAAACAGACTGAAATCCCTCTCGAGCAATCGTATATTCATGTGTGCCATCTTTTACCCACAATTCTGCCAAACCTAGGGCATTGGTATTCACCGTCTGCTCCCCTACCGATACAACAGCACCACCAATGCCTACTGTGCCATCCGTCACCACAATTTTCAGGCTGGAAAGTGCCGGCATGGAAACAACAGGCATACTAATGTCCTTGCCCTTCACAGCAAAGCTTCCTGTTACAGATTCATAGGATTTTTTTACAAATTCATAGCTATATTGCCCATCAGGCAAGCGAACAGAAAGAGCACCGTTTTCATTGGTTACCCCTTTATGTGCCGCATCAATGTAAAGTGTTACTCCCTGCAAGGCATTGCCTAGGCCATCTTGAACCGTAAATTGCACCAAGTGTGTGTTGTAGTTATCTGGCGCCAACCCATACATTTTAATATATTCCGCAGAGTTTTTCTCTATCGCAAAAACTTCCCCATCTTCTGTTTGTTCTTGGGCATAAATCTCTTTGATACCATCGGCAGGCTTTGTATCTGCAGCCATAGCCACAGTGCAAGTAACAACAAAGCACAATAGTATACATAGCGTCAAAACTATTTTTTTCATAGAATATATCCTCACCCAACTGCCTTATTGTTTATTCCATGCTGCCCTTAGCAGCCAATCCCTTATTGTTCAGCGCTCAAAAATACAATGGACACCAAAAACAACGTTATTCCATTCTACTTTTAAAAAAATAGAAAAAAACGTTCTGTCCCATTTCGTTTGAATTACTTTACAGGAAGCTTGAGTATGAATGCTCCACTAATCAATACACATCATCCCTGTTTCACTATCATACCTTTTTCACCAGCCATTTTCAACCCCGTTTTTTCCCAAATCAATTGCAAAAAAATTTGATCAATGCAAAAAGGCCACTCCACAACGAATGAAGCAGCCCTTTTAAAAAATCGTTTATGATCAAATATTATTTTTGTTTTACCACTGCCTGCGCCGCTGCCAAAATAGCAATCGGTACACGGAATGGAGAACAAGATACGTAGTTTAAGCCCAACTGATTGCAGAACTCCACAGTAGATGGATCTCCACCATGCTCTCCGCAGATTCCCAGCTTAATGTCAGGGCGTGTTTGTTTGCCCAGCTTGCAAGCCATTTCCACCAGTTTGCCAACACCCACTTGATCCAGCTTTGCAAAGGGATCGGATTCGTAAATCTTCTTGGTGTAGTAATCATCCAAGAATTTACCTGCATCATCACGGCTAAAGCCAAACGTCATCTGTGTTAAGTCGTTTGTACCAAATGAGAAGAACTCTGCATCCTTCGCAATGGCATCCGCAGTAAGTGCAGCACGCGGCACTTCTATCATCGTACCCACCATATAAGGAATCTTCTTTCCTTTTTCCTTTATTACTGCTTCGGCTGTTTCCACTACAAAGTCTTTCACATATTTCAGTTCTTTCTCGTCACCTACCAATGGAATCATAATTTCGGGAATGATATCCATGCCAGATTCCTCAGAAACTTCTATTGCAGCTTCCATTACAGCACGTGTCTGCATTACAGCAATTTCAGGATATGTAACTGCTAGGCGAACACCACGATGTCCCAGCATTGGGTTAAATTCGTGCAGACTTTCAATAATAAACTTCAGGTCTTCCACACTCATTTTCATTTCTTTTGCCAAATTCGCAATATCGTCTGCAGCTGTAGGCAAGAATTCATGCAGTGGCGGATCCAAGAAACGAATGGTAACAGGATAACCCTTCATTGCTTTGTAGATACCTTTAAAGTCTTCTTTTTGCATGGGCAGCAATTTGGCAAGTGCCTTTTCACGCTGCTCTTTTGTAGAGGATACAATCATTTCACGCATTGCCGCAATGCGGTCTTCTGCAAAGAACATATGCTCTGTACGGCAAAGGCCTATGCCTTCTGCGCCATAATCCCTGGCTTGCTGTGCATCATGTGGTGTATCAGCATTTGTGCGCACTTTCATTGTTCTTATTTCATTTGCCCAGCCCATTACAGTTTCAAAATCGCCAGTAACAGAAGCTTCTTGGGTTTCAATTGCCTCGCCGTAAACATTACCGGTAGAACCGTCCAAAGAAATCCAGTCGCCTTCCTTGTATACGGTACCGCTTTGCGTGCCCATTGTTTTAGATTTCTCATCTATTTTCAGTTCGCCGGCACCAGCTACACAGCAGGTTCCCATGCCGCGTGCAACCACTGCCGCGTGAGAAGTCATACCGCCACGGGCTGTCAAAATGCCCTGTGCTGCATACATGCCTTCAATGTCTTCTGGGGATGTTTCCTGACGTGCCAAGATTACTTTACTGCCATCTGCAGCTGCCTTTACAGCATCTTCTGCCGTAAAGTACAGCCTTCCACTAGCAGCACCCGGGGAAGCCGGCAGGCCTTTTGCAACAGGTTTCGCTGCTTTCAAAGCCGCATCTGTAAATGTGGGATGCAACAAAGAGTCCAGCTGTTTGGGCTCCACTTTCATCAGTGCTTCTTCTTTGTTCAGCTTGCCTTCGTTCAAAAGATCAACCGCTATTTTCAGTGCTGCTGCCGCGGTACGTTTTCCGTTTCTTGTTTGCAGCATATACAGCTTGCCAGATTCAATGGTAAATTCCATGTCCTGCATATCCCGATAATGATTTTCCAAAAGTGTGGCAAAATCCACAAATTGCTGATATACATCGGGCATTTGGTCTTGTAGGTGAGAAATTGGCTCGGGCGTACGAATGCCCGCCACAACGTCTTCGCCCTGTGCATTCATCAAATACTCACCATACAGTTTCTTCTCGCCTGTGGAGGGGTCGCGTGTAAATGCAACACCGGTGCCACAATCGTCACCCATATTGCCAAACACCATTGCCTGCACGTTTACAGCCGTTCCCCAGCTTGCGGGTATGTCGTTCATCCTGCGGTATACAATAGCCCTTGGGTTGTCCCAAGAACGGAACACAGCCGTAACAGACTCCAACAGCTGCTCTTTGGCATCCTGCGGAAAATCCTTACCCATTTTAGCTTTGTAAATTGCTTTATATTTCGAAACAAGTTCTTTCAAATCATCGGCTGTTAGGTCTGTATCCCCTTTTACGCCCCTTGCTTCTTTCATTGCATGCAGTTCGTGTTCAAAATTGTCTTTGTCAATTTCCATAACAACATCGGAGAACATTTGAATAAAGCGACGATAGCTGTCATAGGCCCAACGGGGATTTCCAGATTTTTTTGCCATACCCTCTACAGCCACATCGTTCAAGCCCAAGTTCAGTATGGTGTCCATCATGCCAGGCATGGATGCCCGTGCACCAGAACGCACAGATACTAGGAAAGGATTTTCAGGATCGCCAAACTTTTTGCCTGCTTCCTGCTCTGTCTTCGCCATTGCTTCTAAAATTTGATCTACCACTTCTTGCGCCAGTTTACGACCATCTTCGTAGTACTTTGTGCAAGCCTCTGTAGAAACAATAAAGCCCTGCGGTACCGGCAGTCCCAAATTGGTCATTTCGGCCAAGTTCGAGCCCTTACCACCCAACAGGTTTTTCATGGAAGCGTCGCCTTCTTTAAACAAATATACATACTTTTTTGACATATATCTCTAACTCCTTTGTTAAATATAATCATTTTTGAAAATTTTCTGCGTACCATAAATACAGTCAAATCATCACGCAGTGAACAACATGAAATATTATACATGAACCAGCCCCACAATACAACAGCTATTTGCCGTTACTATCGCTTTTTTGCTTTTATATGCGCTATGCGCAGCAGAATACACCCCTCGCCTTCTCTCCCAAAGAAGGTGTCCTTATTGCGGGGCAAAAAACTTCATCGTTTTCAATTTTACATCCCCGGCCAAAAGTAGATACTCTTCTGCAATGCGAAGAAAATATTCTATACTTTCATCCGGCTGCCCAAGCGCTGCAATTTCCTTGGGTTTTATCCCCACCATCAATGAAAAAAAATTGTTCACACCCGGCTTCAGCTTTTTCTTCATTATGTTTGGGGCACAATCTGTGCACACCGCACCCCCCTCTGCAGCATTCCAATAGCTAAGATTGACTATCGGCTCTCCGCAGCACACACAAAAATCCAGCGCAGGAAAAACCCCCAACAAATCTATGGTTTGCACAAAAAAATACCCCAGCGCTACGCTGGCATCCAACTGGTGTTTTTCCATTGCGTATAGGGTATGGATTAACGTAATAAAAAGACGCTCACTTTCGTCCGTATGCTCCAATATTTTTTCAGATAATTCCAGCATCACACAGCCTGCAGTGTAGGCATCATAATTATTTTGTATCTTAAAAAATTCTTCCTTCAGCAAGGCATTTGTCACAAATAGCCTATCTTTTTTCTGATAAAATTCATATTCCCCACAATAAAATGGTTGCGCCGCAGTAGAAAGACCACTTTTTATCTTCCGCACCCCCCGCGCCTGTGCCTGAATCTTTCCCTCTGTACGGGAAAACAGTGTCAATATTTTATCGTAATCTTTATAGTTTACCGCCCGTAGCACAATGCACAATTGTTTTAACATATTTTATTGGGAATCCGCGTTATAGCCTAGGGTACGAAGTACCGACATTTTGTTGCGCCAATCTGGCTTCACCTTCACCCAAATTTGCAAAAAAACTTGGGTGCCCAGCATTTGTTCAATATCTGTTCGCGCAGCAGAAGCAATCTTCTTCAACATGCGCCCCCCCGCTCCAATAATAATTCCCTTATGTGAGTCCCTTTCGCAGTAAATCACGGCATCAATATTGTATAACTCACGTTCCGGTTCTTTGGCAAATTTTTCAATTTCTACACCAATGCCATGTGGTATCTCTTTGCCAATACTTTTCAGTGCTTTTTCCCTTATCAGCTCTGCCACAATGGTTTGTTTGGGCTGATCGGTAATCATATCTTGTGGGTAGAACATGGGGCCTTCCTGCAAATACTTTTCCAGTGCTTTCATCAGTTCTTTTACGCCCGTGCCCTGTTGTGCAGAGATTTTAAAAATCTCATACCCATATTTGCTCACAGATTCTTCTACTTCTGCAACGCGCTGCTCATCCACCGCATCTATCTTGTTTATTGCAATGTATACTGGCACACCTTTTGGCAAGTGTTCCAGAATTTCCTGGTCTCTCTCCCTCGCACCTGTTTTGGCATCCACCAAAAAAAGTATCACATCCACATCCTTGGCTGTGCTTTCTGCCGTTTGCACCATATATTCGCCCAGCTTATTTTTGGGCAAGTGTATACCCGGTGTATCAAAAAATACCATTTGGTAGTCCTCTTGCGTGTATACCCCCACAATACGATTACGTGTTGTTTGTGGTTTTTTAGATACAATGGCAATTTTGGAACCTACTATATGGTTCAACAATGTGGATTTTCCCACATTGGAACTGCCCAGTAACGCTATAAATGTTGATTTAAACATATGTCTCCTTTAAAATAGCAACCATTGCGTTGCTTGAAATACAATCACCGTGATTACCACGCCCATCAGCGCACCAATCACCACTTCTGAAAAGGTATGCACCTTTGTTTCCATACGGCTTTCAGCTACAATCAGTGCCATCATAGCCGCAAATGTAGTTGCCACCGGATCTCCCGATACAAATGCAATAGATACAAATAGCGAGAATGCAAATGCCGTATGACCACTGGGCATGCCGCCCTGTACATAGTTCCCACCCTTTTTTATGAACCTAGACTTCATTATTATAACCGCAATAAACACCAGTAGCAATGCTGCAAAAGTAAGGTATGCCGGCAGGTTTGTAATATAATTCAAAGATTTGGAAGCCGTTGTATACAACTTTCGGAAAAATACTATGTATCCTACCACCAGTGCACAAATAGCCGTCACCAGTACCGCACCTGCAGAAACATCCTTCGCCGTTCGGGCAAGTTCGCTATATTCTTTTTTTACTACTAAATCCACCACTGCCTCTATTGCCGTATTCATCAATTCCGCAAAAAAAACAAAAGCAATCACAATGACTAGCGCAATCATTTCAAAGCGCGTAACATGGGATATCAATCCTGCTAAAATTGCCGCAACACCCAACACCACATGATAACGCATGTTGCGTTCCATTTTAAAGGAATGCAAAAAACCATTAATCGCATGATTAAAGCTTGATATCAGTGATTTATTTGGTCTTACTTGCTGTTTTTCCTCATTGTTTTCATTAGCCATTATTTTATTTACCTGCTAATTCCCGCTTCTTCCATTACTTTCCGCTGCATATCTAGCATACTTTCCTCATCCATAGTATTCATATGGTCATAACCCATCAGGTGCAGAACCCCATGCAGTGCCAGAAAAGACACCTCTCGCTCCATGCTATGGCCATACTCTTCGGCTTGTGCCTGCGCACGTTCTAAAGAAATAGCAATATCCCCCAAAAACAAAAGGCCTTCCTCCCATTCTGCGTCTGGAATGTCATCTTCACTTTTCATTGGCGCAGTCAGCTCATAAGTGGGAAAGGAAAGTACATCTGTAGGTTTATTTACATCTCTAAAATCACGGTTCAAATCTGCAATACCCACAGCATCTGTCAAAAGAATGCTAATGGAAAAATCTATATTGGTTAGTTTCACCACAGTATTCATTACGCGCTCTACTGCCTCTGCTATTTCATGCGTAAAATTCACACTGCTTTGTTCATTAGAGTATAGTATCTTCATCTTCCACTCCATGAATCTTTATTTCCGGGTATTGAATACGCTGATGGTAGACACCTTGAAAAATATTGATAAACGCTTGTGCTATTTGTTTTAAGTCTCTTCGATTTAACGGCGCGTAATCTAGCTGTCCTTCATCGTATCTTTCGCGAATCAGCTTTTCCACCATGTGTTCTATCTCTTTGTTCGTTGGGTTGTCCATGCTGCGTACCGCCGCCTCCACGCAATCTGCCAGCATCACAATGGCCGCCTCTCGCGTTTGTGGTGGTATGCCATCATATCTAAAATCATCTATATTCGCATTTCTATCCTCTTGCAACGCTTTTGCATAAAAATATGCCGCAATTCCGTTGCCGTGGTGCTGAGCCACAATATCAATAATTTCTTCCGGCATATTATATTTTTTCAGCATCGCCACACCATCCGTCACATGCTTTCTTAAAATAGCCGCACTTTCCTTTGGCATAAAATTGTCATGCGGATTAAAATTGTTTCGTTGGTTTTCCTTAAAAAACAATGGGTTTTCTATTTTGCCCACATCGTGATAGTACGCTCCCACCCTTGCCAAAAGTGTAAATCCCCCCACCACGTTACATGCCGCCTCTGTCAAGTTTGCCACCAGCATACTGTGGTGGTAAGTACCCGGCGCTTCCATCATTAGGCGCTTTATCAGCGGATGGTTAGGCCCAGTAAGCTCCAGCAGTTTGGTTGGTGTTATCAGTTTAAATAGGTTTTCTATGATTGGCAGTACGCCCACGCTGGCTATTCCGCATAGCAAGCCGCTTCCCACCATTACTGCCGTGCTAATAAGGGATTCCTGCAATGTGTTTATTTTGTAAAGCCACAGCATGGCTGCCAGTGCCGCACCCGGTAAAGCTGCCATAATGCCTGCAACCAATAACTTCGAGCGATATCTCATATCCTTCAGCACATACACCGCAAAAAAAACACCCAGCAGGCTGTTCAGCAATAGAATCAGAGACCCCTTGCTAATCAGCTCTTGTCCATTTGTAGTAACGCTCATCATCAGCAAGGATAAAAACACACCATACACAACGGCATTTTTCGGCGATAGCAGCACCGCCCACAGAATAACAAATAGGAATATGGGGTAAATATTGAGGCTAATCAATTGCGAAATGGAGGTAAGCACATAGCACAGCGCAGTTAAAATGCACAAAATCGCCACTTTTTTCGTGTCGGTTATCAACCTTCGGTTAAATACTGCCAAGTAGATCACATACATTAAAAATACCAGCACAATGTAAATCATTATAGCATAATATGGTTGCTTCGCGGTCAATTCAGAGGAAAGCAGCATGCGATCTTTCAACAGTTCATATTGTTCTTCTGTTACTACATTCCCCTTTAGTACTATATTCTGTCCCTTTTTATATTCCACATCGGGTATCAAGCTTGCCGCTTTTTCTTTGGCATCCTGCGTCGCTTTTTCATCATAAACCATATTGGGGTCAATATCGCCTTCTAATATTTTCATTAGCATGGTTTCCTGCGCCAACGAAAGACGAAGACGCTGCACAATATCGTAACAGGTTGCCGCCATCAGTTTCTCTATATTTTCTTTATTGATTCCATTATACAAATCTTGCTGCACCCTTTTAGATGCAACATTGCTCATATCCAATATTTCCCCTTCAGTCATAGATATCACAGTAAGCAAATCCCGTTCATCCATATAAGCTGGCAGCTTTTTTTGTAGCAATTCCCGCTCTGCATCCGTCAGCATGTACTCCCAAGGTACTTTAGGCGCATCAAATACTGGTATTACATAAGATGTGGGTATGGGCACAGGTGAAGGTGTAGGCTGCAGCGTTGCCGCGGGCTGTGGCAAGGCCGTGCTTTCCTCACTGGCACCCGTACTATCTCCCAGCGTGGCTGTTTGCTGTTTTTCTATTTTTGCTATTTCCTTCAGTACTGTTTCTTGCTCCTGCTCTGCCCGTAGTATATCATCTTCCATGTCCTGCTGGATGGTCTTTTGGTGTTCATAATAATATTGTTCGGCAGCCGCTCGCACCTCTTCCAATACTAAAAAATCCGCAGAAACTCGTTTTAAAATTTCTTGGCTGGTTTCCGGGTCTGCGACAAAAATATCACCTACATCAGCCTGAGCCGCTTCTTTCAATCGGCGCGTACCTTTTTCATCCACAAAATCTTCCGGTGCAACAATGGTTTCTGGCGATATTTCGCCCTGCTTTACATCGTAAGTTTGCGTAGTCAGCGCAATAAACGCAGAAACAATGCATACGCAAATTGCGCCCAGTACCATCAGTATATTTATTGAAACTTTTCGCTTATTTTTGCTATCAAGTTTCTCCATGAAAACTCCTTCATTTTATCCTTTGGTATGATTGAAAGTGAAAGCGCAAACGTGCGTTCCATCGCCACAAATGCAACATTTCCGTCCTTCCATATCCATATTACAAATCCAAACCATCGTTATACAATAGAGCCTTTTTTCTTGCTTTCGTATTTTTCATATGCCCGGATGATATTCTTTACCAACGCATGTCGCACCACATCTTTATTCGTTAAATAAATCGTTGCAACATCGTCCACACCTTTTAATATTTCCACTGCTCGCTTCAGGCCAGAGGCACGCTCCTTTGGTAAGTCAATTTGCGTAATATCGCCCGTTACCACCACCCGCGCACCTTCTCCAAAGCGAGTCAGAAACATTTTCATCTGCTCATTTGTACAGTTTTGTGCTTCATCCAAAATAATAAAAGCATCGTTTAGTGTGCGCCCCCGCATATAGGCCAGTGGCGCTACCTCTATTGTTCCTTTTTCAGAAAGCCGTGCATAGGCATCCGCCCCCATAAAGTCGTAAAGCGCATCGTACAAAGGACGCAGGTATGGGTCTACTTTGTTTTGCAAATCGCCTGGCAAAAATCCCAAATTCTCGCCAGCTTCCACAGCAGGCCTTGTCAAGATAATCCGCGAAACCCGTTTGTTTTTCAACGCCACCACAGCCATCGCCATTGCAAGGTAAGTTTTGCCTGTACCCGCAGGCCCTATGCAAAAAGTAACCGTGTTGTCCTTTATGGCCTGTACGTATTGCTTCTGCCCAAATGTTTTGCATTTTACTTGTTTGCCACGAGATGTAATTGCCACCACATCCGACATAATCTGATCCACTTCATGCACATGGCCATCCCGCACCATATCCAGTGCATAGTTTACTGTGCTCATATTGATCGTTTCATTTTTGCCATACATTTGTTTCAGCACTTCTATTGTATCTGCAACCAGCATTGCATCTTTCTTTTTGCCCGCCACCACAACACCGTGCTCGCCCGTCCGTATCGAAACGTGAAATGTATCCGCCAAAAGATTTATATTTTCATCAAAATTGCCAAATATACCAGCCATCTGCTCCATGCTGTCAAATGCAATATCCAGTTCTTCCAAGTTACTCCCCCTATGCCTTGCCTGTTATCCTTCATTGTATACATCGCAATTTTATCACAACACGGTATAAATTTCCAGTTGTAAACAGCATTATATATACTGCCTAAATAAAGAAAAACCCGGTGCAAACAAGCAACCGGGCCATTTATCACAAATTAATGTTTTCTTTTTCTGGCAGCCTCTGCCTTCTTTTTGCGCTTCACGCTTGGCTTTTCATAGTGTTCGCGTTTCCTAATTTCCGCCAGAACACCAGCCCTTGCACATTTACGTTTAAACCTGCGAAGAGCACTTTCCAGAGTTTCGTTCTCACCTACACGTATTTCAGACATCTGTATCCCCTCCTCCCATACTCTGCCCTTACCTGCGTAAAGACGGGGAGTTTTTTAAACTATCAACATCAATATTATAGTAAACTAATACATTTGTGTCAATACTTTTCCGCCATCAGCCGGGCGGCCAATTCAATTGCCTTCCACCCATCAGGTGCATATGCAGGTGACCAACCGTTTGCCCACCATCTTGTCCGGTATTCATTATCAGTCGAAACCCTGTATCAGCAATGCCTTTTATCTGGGCAACCTTCTTTGCGGCATGGTTCATTGCAGCCAAATACTCGCTGTGCAGCGTATCAATTTGCAGTATAGATGCCACATGAATTTTGGGAATAATCAACACGTGCACCGGCGCTTTGGGGTCTATATCGTTAAAAGCCAGTACCAAATCATCCTCATACACCTTATCTGCAGGAATGGTTCCCTCAATAATCTTACAAAACAAGCAATCAATTTCCATAGCAATTTACTCTCCTTTTATACAAAACAATTCTTTTAGAGCCACATGTATACCTTCCTCATCGTTGCTCAGCGTTACCATATCCGCCAACGCCTTCACCTCGTCCGGCGCATTGCCCATTGCCACCGCCATGCCCGCAAGCTCTAGCATATCCATATCATTGTGGTGGTCACCAATTGCAATGATATTCTTTATATCTATTTCATTTCTTTCACAAAACAATTGTACCGCTGCCGATTTTGAAACATTTTTTGCAGTAATTTCTATATAGTTTTTTTTGGATCTGCATGCAAATATATCATCTCTGGTTTTCAATTTAGCCAAAAGAGCATCGGTTTGCTCCACCGTGCCCATACAAAACAGCTTGTGTAAACTTTGCACTTCCGCAAGATATTCGTCCATATCTCTCACAATTGGCTGCATATCTACAATTTCGCATTCTTCCACCACCCAAGGGTCATCTATGGAATCTGCAATCCACTCATCATACCTGTAGATACTGCAATTTTCAGTAGGAAAATTGTCGTTCACATCGTGGTATATCTCTGCTGCAACTGCCGAGGGAATTTCGCTGCTTTCCACCGCATTTCCCTTTTCATCCAAAATCAACGCACCACTGTAGCATATCATGGGCGCCTGAATTTCCATCTCTTCCAGCAAATACCGCATGGTACAGGGCATCCGTGCCGATACCAATATAAAAGGTATGCCCCGATCATTTAATTGTTGTATTGTCCTTTTTGTCTTGGGTAATATCTGCTGCGAAGAATTCAGCAAAGTACCATCCACATCGCAAAAAATACACTCGTATTGCCGCATATTGTCCTCTCTATACCAAGTTGCCCATTAGTATATCATTTTCTCTATTTTTTATCAAAACAGCAGCGCTTTCGCCCGGTTGCACACCTTCATTCGGCACTTGCACTCTACTGTATCTGCTTGTATAGCCCTCCAAAACATCTTGGTTTGCCAGTTCAAATAATACCATTTCTACACTACCCAAAAAACTGTCCAGATACGCAGCCTCTGTTTGTTCGCCAATGGCAATCAACTGCCGCGCCCTTTCCTTGCGGAGGTGCACAGGCACACCATCCTGCATCTTACTTGCCGGGGTTCCTTCCCGTTCTGAATAAGGGAAAACGTGTATGCGGGCAAAGGCTACCTTGCGCACAAACTCACAAGTTTCTGCAAATGCCGCATCATCCTCTCCCGGGAAACCTGTAATAATATCTGTTGTAATCGCTGGGTTCTTATAATACTTGCGCAACAGCGCAATATGGCGCAAATAGTCCTTTGTGGTATATTTACGGTTCATCCTTTTCAGCACAATATCACAACCGCTTTGCAATGCCACATGAAAGTGCGGGCAAAGTTTTTCCACAGCGCATAGCCCGCTTACAAATTCCTCTTTGATTATATGCGGTTCTAGTGATCCCAATCGTATGCGCAATATTCCTTCAATCTCATTCAATTGTTGCAGCAACGGCAGCAAACCATTGCCTTTCTCATCTTTGAAGGCAGAAATGTGAATACCAGTCAGTACAATTTCACACACACCATTTTGGGCAAGCGTCTGCGCTTCAGCCAGTATCGTTGCAGTGTCTCTAGATCTTTCCCTGCCACGCACATGCGGAATAATACAGTAACTGCAAAAGTTGTTGCAGCCCTCTTGAATTTTTATATAGCCACGCGTCTTTTCGCCACCGCTGTGTACTTCCAACTCCTCAAAGCGTTCTATTTTCCCAATCTCTTGCAGCGCCGCTGGCGCCTTTCCCAATAGCCCAGCTTCCACAACCTGCACAATATGCAAGCGTTCGTCCGTGCCCACAACAGTGCCAACGCCCTCCATACCCAACAGTTCATCTGCTTTGTCCTGCGCCAAACAGCCACATACACATACCAAAGCATTTGGGTTTTGCTTTACTGCCCGCCGTATCATATTTCGGGATTTTTTGTCCGCCGTATTGGTTACTGTACAAGTATTTATAAGATATACATCCGCGGTTTGCCCCCACTGCACAATTTGGTATCCAGCTTTTTGCAGCAGCTCCAGCATGGCTATTGTGTCGTACTGGTTTACTTTACAGCCCAGTGTGTATGCGCAAACCTTTTTCACAGTTGACCCCCGCATTCGTACAGTACCATTGCCGATGCCACTACTCCTGCCGTTTCTGCACGCAGTATCAATTTTCCCAGCGAAACACTCTGCGCCCCTGCAGCCATCAGCATTTCCACCTCTTTTGGAGAAAAGCCTCCCTCCGGCCCAATCAATAGCAAAACGTCTTTGCAATGCCCTTTTTGCAGCACTTGCTTCATAGAGGTGTTCTTTTCATCTTCATAGGCAAGCAAGGCATATTTCCCTTGTATAAACTCTGACAACTCTACCATATCCATAATGCCATGCACACAGGGTACCAAAGACCGCCCGCATTGCTTAGCTGCCTCCAGTGCAGTGCGATTGGTGCGCTCCAAAAAGCGCTCCTCAGATTTGGGCTTTTTTACACAGCGCTCACTAATAAACGGTACAAATTCTCGCACTCCCAGCTCTGTGCATTTTTGAATGGCATACTCAAAATGATCGTGTTTTATCACAGCTTGGCACAGGGTAATGTTCACATCCGGCTCTGCATTAGAAAATACTTTTTCCAGTATATTCACAGCAACTGCACCTTCAGTAATCGCTTCTATTTCAACAGTATAGTCAAAGCCGCTGCCATCAAAAAGCACCAGCTTGTCCCCCACCTGCATGCGAAGCACTCTTGCAATATGCCCTGCTTCCGAACCGATCAATTCCAATCGGTCTCCTTCTATATTTTCCGCAAAAAATCTTCTCATCCTCTATATTTGCACGCAATCGCGCGCCACTCACCATCATTTTGAATTTTTATTACCTTAAAGCCGCTTTTTTCCAATGCCTTAATCACATCATCCAGCCGCGCATCTATAATGCCCGAGCAAATCAACATGCCGCTTCTTTTCAGATGCTTCATTGCAGTTTCAGAAAGCCTTATCACAATATCCGCAATGATGTTGGCCACCATCATGTCTGCCTTTACCTCTTCCTCCAAAGCCAGTAAAAGGTCGGATTTCATCACTTGAATCCTGTCATCACAGCCATTCATCTGTACATTCTTTTTGGCAGCATCCACAGCCACACCGTCATAATCCATTGCATATACCTTAGCCGCACCCAGTTTTGCCGCAGCAATCGCCAATATACCACTTCCCGTGCCCACATCTACCACCTGCGCATCTGGCTCCAAAAATTCTTCCAACAGCTGTACACACATCCTTGTGGATTCGTGCGTACCCGTTCCAAAGGCCATTCCGGGGTCTATTTCCACAATAATTTCATCTTTGGCCGGTGTATATTCCTCCCAAGAAGGTTTTATCACTACGTAGTTGGAAACTTTGGTGGGTTTAAAATAGACTTTCCATGCATTTGCCCAGTCGTCTTCATCCACTTGCTGCGTCTTTATTTCAAATGCCGCCTGTTTGCCATTTACGTTCATTCCCGATAGCTGATTCAGCTTGTTTTCTATGGTTTCCAATGTATCTTGTTGCGTACCATCGCAAGCAAAAAAGGCACTTACATGAAAAGGGCCTGCATCCAACAGTTCTTCATCTAGGTATTCATCCTGTTGTCGCTCAATTTGAATATTGCCTTCCACATTCACGCCCTGTGCCCCTGCCTCTAAAAACACACCTGTCAGAATTTCTTCCAGTGTTTCATCTGCATATACTTCAATTTTCAACCATTTCATTCACATTCACACTCCTATAGCGGTTTGAAAAACACATCCTCCATTCTTCCAGTTGCAGGAAAAACGATGATACAAATCTCCAACAGAATACCATTTTGCAAGTAACAGCGTCAATTCAAAACTGCATTTTATTCAAAATACTTTACTCCCCAATTACAGCGTTCGAAATCATTCTACTTATCTTCGTTCAAATTGGCTGTTGTAAAGATATGCATAAAATCCATTTTGCTCCAAAAGTTCCGCATGGCTACCCTGCTCTACTATGCCGCCATCTTTCATTACCAATATCGTATCCGCTTCACGAATGGTGGACAGCCTATGCGCCACAACAAAGCTGGTACGTCCCTGCATCATCTTTGCAAAGGCTTTTTGTATTTTCAATTCCGTTCGGGTATCTATACTGCTGGTGGCTTCATCCAAAATCAGCATTGGCGGCTTTGTTAGCATAACGCGTGCAATGCACAAAAGCTGCATTTGCCCCTGCGAAATGCCGCCGTCATCCCCTGTCAAAATGGTATCATACCCATTGGGCAGTCTGCGAATAAAGCCATGGGCATTGGCCAGCTTTGCCGCTTGAATTATTTCCGCATCCGTTGCATCCGGCTTTCCAAATGCAATGTTCTGCTTTACACTGCCTGCAAATAACCACGACTCCTGTAGCACCATGCCATATAGAGCACGAAGGCTGTTTCTGGTAATCGTTTTTATTGCCACGCCATCTACAGTAATTTCGCCACTGTCCACATCATAAAACCGCATCAATAAATTAATTAATGTACTTTTTCCCGCACCTGTGGGACCCACAATCGCCACTCGCTCTCCAGATTTTGCATACAGGTTCAACCCCTCAATCAATTTGGTATCCGGAGTGTAGGAAAAACACACTTGCTCCATGCCTATGTTCCCTTGGCTACGCTTCATCTCCACCGCGTCACGTTCGTCGGGCATCTCCACCGGGTGGTCTATCACTTCAAACACCCGCCCCGCAGAAGCAATTGCCGTTTGCAGCTCTGTAATCACGCCCGAAATTTCGTTAAATGGCTTTGTATACTGGCCTGCATAAATCAAAAAGCTGGAAAGCTGACCAATAGAAATGCCGCCAGCAATTGCAGATAAAGCACCAAATACCCCCACCCCCGCATAAACCAGCGCATTGATAAAGCGCGTACTGGGGTTTGTAAGTGATGAGTAAAATTGAGATTTCACGCCACTTTTGTATAGTTGTGCATTCAGCTCTTCAAATTTTTGTTGTGCAGAATCTCCATAGTGAAAGGCTTTTACTACAGAATGCCCACCTATCATTTCCTCTGTATAGCCACCAATTTCACCCCTCTGTTGCATTTGCTGGCGGAATACCCGAAAGGTACGCCGCGCAATAAAGGAAGCCACAAAGAAGGAAAGGGGCGTAATCAATATTACCACCAAAGCAATGGAAGCATTGATATGCAGCATAAAAAGCAGCGTACCGATAATAGTAAGAACACCGGTAAATAGTTGCGAAAAACCCTGCAACAATCCATCCGAAACTTGCTCTATATCATTTACCAGCCTGCTTATCAAATCGCCATGCGCGCTGCCATCTATATAGGAAAGAGGCACCTGCTGCAACTTTCCAAAGGCTTCTATGCGCATATTTTTTACAGCATAGTATGTTACGCGATTGGTACACAACGTCATTAGCCACAGGCAAAAGGCACTGCCCACTACAGCAACAGCCATTTTCAGCAACACTGGTGTAATTTTGGCAAAATCCACCTGCCCTTTTCCCACTATTGCGTCCACTGTGTTGCCAATCAACACCGGCACCCATAGAGACAAAGCAACACTTGCCGTTCCAGCCACCAGTGCCAATACAATGTATCGCATTTGTGGGCGAATATAGCGTGCAATACGCATTAAAATCTTCCAATTCATGCGCTTTGCACCTCCAATTGAGACAAACATATTTCCCTGTACACATCATTGGTCTCAAACAGTTCTTCGTGCGTGCCAATGCCCAGTATTCTTCCATCATCCATCACCACAATGCTGTCCGCATTTTTCAGTGTGCCCACCCGTTGCGATACCATCACCACAGTCAGTTCATCCATCTGATACAGTGCTTTACGCAGCGCAGCATCCGTTGCAAAATCCAGTGCGCTGGCGCTATCATCCAGTATCAATATTTCAGGCGAACCCACCAACGCCCGCGCAATGGCAAGCCGCTGCCTCTGCCCGCCCGACAGGTTTGCCCCACCCTGCGTTATGTTGGTATCCAAACCATACTTATATTGCTTCACAAACTCTGCAGCCTGTGCTGTTTCCAGTGCTGTTTGTATTTCTTCATCTGTAGCATTTGGTTTTGCCCATTGCATATTTTGTCGAATTGTGCCTGCAAAAAGAGAAGATTTTTGTGGAACCATGCCTATTTTCCCACACAATTCTGCAAAGGTATAGTCTCGCACATTTTTTCCGTCCACTTTCACAGTACCTTTGGTGGCATCATAAAACCGTGGAATCAAGTTTATAAGTGTGGTTTTACCTGCGCCCGTACCGCCAATAACGCCCACTGTCTGCCCACGCTTTATTTTCAGGTTAATGTCTTCCAGTTCATACTCGTTGGATGCATAGCAGAAAAAAACATCTTTCAGTTCTATCGCTATATCCTCTTTGGCACTATGTGTAAAATCCGCTGCACCTTCTTGCACCGAGCCCTTCATTTCCAGAACCTCGGCCACCCTTGCACCAGATGCCCCCGCCTTAGTAAAAATGATTACTAAATTTGCCACCACAATTAAAGCAAGCTGTATTTGCGTCATATAATTAACCAAGGCCACCACTTGCCCCTGCTCAAGCAAACCTTCGTTTACATTTGTTCCGCCAAACCAAAGAATGGCTATAATCGCAATGTTTACAATCACATAGGTAAGTGGGTTTAGAAGCGCGGATATTCTACCAACACGAACAGAGGCCTGCTTCAATTCATCATTGGCTTCATTAAACTTCCGTTTTTGTTCGCTTTGGCGCGAAAATGCACGAATCACACGCGTACCAGCCAGTGTTTCCCGCGTTAGCAGCCCCACTCTATCCAGCAGCTTTTGTACCGCACTGTAAAGCAATCCAGATTTTTTCATTATAAAATAAAGCACCACCGTAATACCCACTGCCGCCGCAAGAAAGATAAAGGCAAGCCGTGCGTCTATGGAAACCGCCATCACAGTGGCGCCAATTACCAGAAAGGGTGCCCGCACTGCCAAGCGAATCAGCATAGCCATGCCCACCTGCAACTGATTGATATCATTGGTCATTCTGGTAATTAGGCTGGGAGTTCCTATTTTATCTATCTCTTTGTGGGACAACCCACTTATAATATGCGAAAACAGCTTATTTCTAAGCACAGTACCAAATCCCTGAGAGGCCTTTGCAGCAAAGTATTGACACACCAGTGTGCTGCACAGACCAATGGCACTAAGCAAAACCATCACGCCACCCATTTGCAACACATAGTCCCTATCGCCATTTCGCACACCCACATCTATAATGCTTGCCATCACCAGCGGCACAATCAATTCAAATATGGCCTCTATCAGCTTAAAGGCCGGGCCCAGTATCAATTCTTTTTTAAACCCTTTTAGGTACTTATACAATGCCCGCAAAACTGTCTCCTGCCAATTGTTTTATCTTCAAAATAGTATACCATATTTGTTCCCTAGCTTTGTTACAAAATTGTTGGTTATTATTCTTTGCAATAGTGTATACTTGTATGTAGTTGATATCAATTTGCAATAGGCATATTAAGGAGAGTTTTATGAACCGAATCTATAAAAGCATTCTATGCAGTACGCTTATCTTGGTATGCTTCTTGTTTATAGCGGGGTGCTCTGGCTCCTCTGCACCGGAAGCATATTCTATTGCAGATGATAGCGCTACTTCTATTACCGGAATAGTTGGCAACCGCAATCTTTGGGATGCCTCAACTGAATTAATTGAAGAAAACGGCATGAAAAGCTTGGTATATCGTTACAAGAATGTAAAGAATGCCCCTCAAGATGTTATAGACTATGTAGAATATCTTCGAAACAATGGCTTTCTTTCTCTTATGGCTGCAGATTTAACACAGCCCGCAGGCATTGTGCAATTGGGCAAATCTTCCACTGCCGAAGGAAAATCATTTATTATTACAATCTCTTATAGCAAAAATGCCTACGACGTGCAAATAGACCAAGCAAATGTTGAGATAAGTTCTAATACATGAATTTTTTTATAAAAATTAATTTACATTTCGTTACAGCTATTTACATTTATGTTTTGTAAACTATAATAGAAATTGAAGAGACGGAGATACTTGCACTGTTCTGGTTGGTAGAGGATTTGTCAAAAAAAGTTCTAAAAAGCATAGGCATACTGAAAATACTTAGAAATTCTAATTAAGTACTGGAGAATTGGTATGGGCTATATATTCATCAGAACTATTTTGCTTGCCTCGCACCTAATGCTTCGCTTTGGATAACAAATACGACAAAATATAACTTTTTTATCAATGTAATTTGTTCCATTTTACGCACCATTAAATTAATAACAGCTTTAAGCGAGTTGAATACATTAAAGAAGAACATTGCCGCTGCAAGCGCGGATAAAAAACAGAATAAATCGGAGGATGAGGGAATGAAGAAAACAGTTGTATTGGTGTTAGTAGTTTTATTAATCGCGATGTTGTTTATTGGTTGTGCACCGGGAATAGCACCAGAAGAGTACGAAGCTTTAAAAAACAAGAACGTAGAACTGACGAAAGAAAAAGATGATCTTCAAGAACAATTAAACGCTGCTCCAACAAAAGATGATGTTTCAACATTACAGGCAAAAAACAAAGAACTAGAGACAAAGGCAAGCAATCTTGAAACAGACAAGAAATCATTAACATCAGAAAATAAAACATTAAAGGAAGAAGTAGAAAAGTTAAACACAAAAATTGAAGAAGCCGCACCATGGTTTCAGAAAACAGAAGAGGAAAAACAAGCACTAATAGAAGAACAAAAGGCTGCAGAAGAAGCGGAAAAATTGGCAGCAGAGGAAGAAGCAAAATTAGGATACGATTCTGGAATAACATACGATCAATTAGCAAGAACACCCGATGACTATTTGGGTAAAATGGTAAAGTTCAGTGGGGTGGTTTTGCAAGTATCTGAAGCTGGCGACAATATAGCAATTCGAATGTCTACAAAAGGCAAATACGACAATGTTATTATGGCTATTATTCCGCAAAAGCTCCTCAGTGCAAGAATACTAGAAGACGATAAAATTACAGTTTATGGATTGTCCAGCGGAATATATACATATACCGCAGTAAGGGGAAACGAAATATCTATACCTTCGGTTGTTGTTGAAAAATTGGATGTCTAAAGACTGTAATATGGCAAAAGCACAACATGCAAGACAAACAGTTATGGCATGATGCATAAAAGTAAACATTCGGTAAACAACTCTATTTTACTTGTGTTTTCAAGTCAAACATTGTATAATTTTATACAGAAAGAGGTGATGCAAATGGATATTGGTAGTGTAGATATAGCGGCATTAAGCATGCAAATGGCAGCACAAAAGACTCAAGAAAGTGTTACGACAGCTGTTCTGAAGAAAACAATGGATGCACAAACAGAGATTGCAGAAACTCTCATTCAAGATTTTATGGCATCCACAGGCAAGATAGATATCTCCGTTTAATAACTAGGCAATAAAAACGTCGTCTAATTTAGGCGGCGTTTTATTTTTCCAAAAATAGTGCTTTACAAATCTTTGTCTCTGGATATATAATAACAAGCAGAAGCACGGCAAAGGCTGTGTATAGGTTGGGCTCACGCCCATAGACTAGTGGAGTAATTGCTCCAAAGATTAGAAAGGAATAGAGATTATGAATTATTCAACGTATCTAAAAAACTATCCAAACACAGAAGGCTATTTTGGTGAGTATGGTGGTATGATTATACCCGATATGCTAATTCCCGCATTCGAGGAAATTTCCGAAGCATATCAGACCATTTGTCATTCCTCGCAGTTTATTAGCGAGCTTCGTCGTATCCGCAAAGAATTTCAGGGTCGCCCCACGCCAGTGTATCATTGCGAAAATCTTTCGCGTAAAATTGGCAGTATGGCGCAAATTTACGTAAAGCGTGAAGATTTGAACCATACGGGTGCGCATAAGCTAAATCACTGCATGGGTGAGGGGTTGCTTGCCAAATACATGGGCAAGAAAAAGCTGATTGCCGAAACTGGTGCAGGCCAACATGGCGTGGCACTTGCCACTGCCGCAGCGTTCTTTGGTTTGGAATGTGAAATACATATGGGCAGTGTGGATATTGCAAAGCAAGCTCCAAATGTAGCCCGCATGCAAGTACTTGGCGCCAAAGTGGTAGAGGTTACCCGTGGTGCGGCCACACTAAAGGAAGCTGTGGACTCAGCTTTCGAAGCATACGCACGGGACTATAAAGAGGCAATCTATTGCATAGGTTCGGCTGTGGGGCCACACCCCTTCCCCCTTATGGTACGTGATTTTCAAATGGTAGTGGGTCAAGAAGCTCGCGAGCAATTTATAGAAATGACTGGCCTGCTGCCGGATGTAGTTTGTGCCTGCGTTGGTGGCGGTAGCAATTCCATTGGTATGTTTACGCCATTTCTAGAAGACCCGGTAGATATTTACGGTGTAGAACCCATGGGGCGCGGCGCAGCAATGGGCGATCATGCCGCCAGTATGACATTTGGCTCTAAGGGGTTGTTGCACGGTTTTGAAAGCATACTGTTACAAGATGAAAACGGCGAAGCTGCACCTGTATATTCAATTGCCAGCGGGCTAGACTATCCTTCCGTTGGGCCAGAGCACGCCTTCCTGCGCGATTTAGGCCGGGTAGAATACGCTTCTGCAACAGATGAAGAAGCTGTAGCTGCTTTCTTCCAGCTATCTCGTTACGAGGGTATTATACCCGCTTTGGAAAGCTCCCACGCGGTTGCATTTGCCATTAAAAAAGCCAAAGAAATGGGTACCGGCTCCATTTTAATCAACCTAAGTGGTCGTGGCGATAAAGACATTGATTATGTTTTAGAAAACTATGGTGATGGCGAGAAATACTTGATTAAATAATACTGAAAGCAAAAAAAGTGCCATGATGTGTGGCACTTTTTTTTGCTCTCAAATTTTTTTATGCAGTGATAGAAAA
>CAZQBV010000037.1:0-22847 GCA_964592125.1 uncultured Christensenella sp. | reverse complement strand
TTATATAATTACTTGAAATTTTATTATACATTACAAGAATCTTGAATACAAGTACCAAGCAGACATGATCCTACTCAGGGTGTTGTACATATACACACAAAGACATGCATTAAAATATTTAAAAATTTAAGTAAAAGATGAAGACTTGGCAGATGGCAAGATAAAACTAACTTAAAAACTGACTGCTTATATATCTGGCGTTATTCGTTACCCAAATAACAGCTTCAAACCTGTAAGTGGAGTGAAGGTGAATTTATACGATAAGAACAGAAACAAAATTGCAACGGAAACCACTACAGATATAAATGGTAAGTATAACTTCCATTTTGCAAGCCCGGGCACCAGCCTGTATTTGGGTGCGCCCTATACGGTGGAAACAACATATCACACAGTATCTGCGGACTATCTGTTCTATCCTATGGCAAATTTGGATTTTGATTATAAGGGATATGATGAGGATGAACTGAACTTCAACATAGAGAGCCAAGAGGCAATGTACCGCATTTCTGGAAAGTTGCTGGAAAGCGGGGCTGCAAATGCAACACCGTTTGTGGGCGCTACAGTTCGGTTGGAAAGCTATTACTATGGTACTGTGAGTGTAGTAGCTACAAATAATAACGGTGAATATCATTTTTACAATGTACCGCCGGGGTTATACACCATATACGCTTCGAAAGCTGGCTATACCAATGGGGAAGAACGTTGTGATACAATAGCGATAACAAACAAAGATGAATTTATTATTGACCGTATTGTTCGCCCCGATATTAAAAAATATGCGGTGACCGGTACGGTGGGGACTGTAAAACAATTTGAAAATAGCAATTTGAAAAATGGTGTTCGTGTGGAACTTTGGACAGACGAAACCCAAAGCTATATGGCGCTGAATACAATTACAGATTCGCAGGGAGCATACACATTCCCCGCGGTGGAATCTGGAAAATACCTTGTGAAAGTGCCAGATCGCACGTATGGCGGGGTTAAGGTGGTAAAGGGAACAGTTGCCCCAGCAAAAGTGGAAGTGGCAGACAAAGCTGCAAGTGCGCCAAATGTAAGCTTTGATTTGGAATATATCAACGGCGTGACCTCCATAAGTTTTCAAGAAAACAGCATGGCTGTGAAACTATATGGAACAAAACAAATTGTAGCATATGTGCATCCATCCAATGCGGGAATTCAGGATTTGTCCTATAAGGTGAAAGATGAAAAAATTGCTTCTGTTAGCAGTACGGGTGTGGTAAGTGGAAAAGCGGTTGGTACCACAGAGGTTACTGTATCTGCAAACGATGGGAGCAAAGCAGAGGCAGTGTGCACCATTCGGGTGGTGCAGCCGGCTACCGGTATCAAAGTGAGCCGGGAAACAATGAATATGTTTGTGGGCTCGGTAATTCCTTTGAAAGCAACGCTTTATGGAAGCCCAACAGAAAATGAAGTGGTTTGGACTTCTGCTAATACACGCCGCGCTCAGGTGGACAGCAATGGGAATGTGCGAGCCATAAGCCGGGGAAGGGCAAAGATTACGGCAACGTCTAAAGATGGTTTTGTATTTGCAAGCTGTATTGTTACAGTAAAGCAACCTGTTACAAAGGTAGTTTTAACTCGTTCTTCCAATGTGGTTACGGCTGGTTCGCTGGCTCAGATTCATGCCTCTGTGTGGCCAAGTAATGCGAATAACAAAGAAGTGACGTATGCATCGAAAAATACTGCGGTTGCAACTGTAGGTAAAACCGGAAAGGTGAAAGGGATTTCGCCCGGAACTACTCAAATTGTGGTAAAAGCAGCGGATGGAAGCAATACGTATGCCTTGTATACCGTAAAGGTAAATGCGAATATTACAGACATCTCTTTGGGTCAATCTACATTGAGGATGTTGAAAGGACAAAAGCGTGTTCTGCCATATGTAGTATATGCGAGAGGTGCGAAAGTGAAGCCTTCATGGCAGTCCAGCAACCCTGGTGTGGCTACTGTGGATAGCGATGGAAAGGTATCTGCAAGGTCTGTTGGTCAAACAACCATTACGATATCTGCACAGGGAGTAAGCGGCACAAAATATGATCGCATGACAATATATGTTGTGGCAACGCCAAGCCCCGTGCAATCAATTAGCATTACAGGTGCCCCTAAAACAATTAGGGAGGGCGGCTATACTTGGCTGAATGCACAAATAAACCCAGGGGACGCGACCGATGCTAAATTGGTTTGGCGTTCTGGCAATACGAACATATTGAGCATTAATGCGGATGGCAAAGTAAATGCGAAAAAAGCAGGGAAAGCAGAGGTAACTGCGATGGCGGGGGGACAAAGGACTTCTGTAGTAATTACGGTTACAAAATAACGGGAATTTTTAAAAATGATTGCAAGAGGTCACTTTGTACATCAGTGGCCTTTTTGTAGTCGTTAGAATGCGATTTCAACAAGGCGATTTATTCTAGGGATTTTAAGAAGGCGATTTATTCTATTGACTTCATTATGAAGTTTATACTATAATATTGCATGCTGAATACAAAAAATGCGGTAGTGCTGGAATCGGCAGACAGGCACGTTTGAGGGGCGTGTGTCCATGACGTATGGGTTCAAGTCCCATCTACCGCACCACTGAAACCCGCCTGAATAGCGGGTTTTTATTGTTATAGTGAAACCGCTGGCTATGCCGGTGGTAGAGAAAAAGCTATAGCGATGCAAGAAAAATTCTCCGTTTGATAAAATGAACTGGGTTTGACAACCAAGAAAAAAACAAATAAGGCGTTATAAGAAATACCACCAGATGAGCTGGGTGGATTCTTATTGTTTATTGAAAAGGTTATCTGCAACTCTAATAACTGATTGGAGCGTATATTCAACAGGAAATAGGGGAGGTATTTACAGAATTTTGCGGATCAATTCTTTCTTTATTTTGTGCCATTAAAAAATCCTCCTAATCGGTATTGTATTCCAATACCGTATGAGAAGGATTTTCTTCATACATAATTTTTTTTACTCTTGGCGGCACACTATTTCTAGTTTTTGTGTTTTCAGGCTGCCGGAGCAAACATACCATTGGCCAAACCATATAAAATATATGCAACCAGAAAAACAATTAGCCCAATTAAGAAAAATTTCATAAAAGTTCTTAATATAATCCCGGTTCTTTTCTCTATTTGATTTTTTGTAACCATAACAGCAACAAAAACAATTAGAAACAGCCAACGCATGATACCGTTTTCTGGATCTATAGAACTAAGGCCAAGCGACATCCAAACCAAAAAGCCCGATAGCAAACCCATAATGGTTTGAAAAATCTTTTGTTGTTTTTCAGTTAGCTTAGGAACATAAGGCTCCGGTTCGGCTACGGCTTCCTCTTCTGCATCTGATGGGGTAATTTCATCACCATCTTTAACAGTAATCTCGGTAGATTCTTGCTGCGTAGTATCCTTTTCTTCCTGAGTAGATTCCAATTCCGAAATTATATTTTCCGGTTCGGTAACGGATGTTTCTTCTGGTGTGCCTGCATTCGTACTTTTATTTTCCTGCATACAATTCAATACTCCCTTGACTTTTTTAAAACGCATTGCCTGCTTTTGTCGGTAGGCGCAAGTACATTATTGCATAAGATTCAAATAAATTCTATAATTTTTAAAAAATCATTTATTTTTTGTGCTCTATCTGTTAAACTAAAAGTACTATTTGTTGATTTCAAGTAAAATTCCAATTTTTTTGTTTGTTTCAACAAAACCCAGTTTGTTTAATAAAACATTAATTTCTAATAGAAATATACATAATATAATCATGGAGGTCTCTTATGAAGGCATACAATCCACAGGATATTGTAAACATTGCAGTTGTGGGGCATGGCAGCGAGGGAAAAACCACTTTGGTGGAGGCGTTTTTGTTTAACTCCGGCGCAACAGAACGTATGGGCCGTGTGGAAGACGGAAACACGGTTACGGATTATGATCCGGAAGAAACCAAACGACAGTTTTCTATTGTTATGGGCTTGGCGCCGGTTGAATGGAAAAATAAAAAGTTTAACCTGATAGATGTGCCCGGTTATTTTGATTTTGAGGGTGAAGCAGTAGCTGCATATGACCTTTGTGATTGCGCGTTAATTGTTATGAGCCCCAAAGGCACGGTACCCGTTGGTGCAGAAAAAGCATACAGTTATTGTGAACGTCATGGAATACCAAGAGCATTTTTAGTAAATCAAATAGACAAAGAAAATACCAATTATATGAAGGCCGTTGCGGGGTTGCAGGCAAAATATGCACCTGCAATTACACCAGTGCAGTTTCCTATTATGCAGGGTGCAGCTTTTGTGGGAATTGTAGATATTGTTTCTATGAAGGCGGAAATGTTTGATGGTAAAACTGCTGAAATTCCTGCAGACATAGCAGGAGATGTGGAGTCTTTGCGAGAATTGCTGGTAGAAAATGCGGCTGGTAATGACGAAGCATTGATGGAAAAATACTTTGATGGCCAGGAACTTTCTAAAGATGATATCATGAAAGGCCTTAGGGCGGGCGTATTGCAGGGCACAATTGCTCCGGTGTTTGCAGCGGCGGCTTCCCTTAATTTGGGTGTGAAGAGCTTGATGGACGACCTGCTGGAGCTGATGCCGACTGCTGCGGAAATGCCTGCTCGACAAGCCAAAGACAAAGATGGAAAAGAAGTGGAAGTGAAACGTGATGTTTCTGCTCCGTTTGCGGCACAGGTTATAAAATCTATTGCAGATCCTTTTGTAGGTAAAATTTCTATTATCAAGGTGCTTTCCGGTGTGTTAACACCCGATGCATCTATAGAAAATGTAAATGCGGAAAAAGCGGAAAAAGCAAACAACTTGGGTGTTATGCGAGGCAAAAAGTTAGTTAGTGTAGATAAGCTGGTAGCAGGCGATATTGGCGCACTGGCTAAATTACAAAACACAGTGACAGGTGATACACTATGTGCTACTGGTCATAAGCTGCAGTTTGATAAACTGATTTTCCCCAAGCCGTGCATTTCTTTGGCAGTTACTGCTAAAAAACAGGGAGATGAAGAAAAGGTATTTGCCGGGTTGCATCGTTTTGAAGAGGAGGATCCCACTTTTACAGTTACCAACAATGTAGAAACCGGAGATACGCTGGTAAACGGTATGGGTGAAATGCACCTAGAAGTAATACTACACAAATTGAAAAATAAGTTTGGTGCAGAAGGAGCATTGGCTGAGCCTCGTGTGCCTTATCGTGAAACAATAAAGAAAAAAGCGGAAGCCGAAGGTAAACATAAAAAACAATCTGGTGGGGCAGGCCAGTACGGTGTTGTATCCATTAAATTTGAGCCCATTGTGGATGGCTCGGCAGAGTTTGAATTTGTAAATAAAATTGTGGGTGGTGTTGTTCCCAAAGAATTTATACCTGCTGTGGAAAAGGGGTTAAAGGAGAGCATGAAACATGGTGTGCTAACAGACTATCCCATGGTTAATGTTCGCGCAACTTTGTTTGATGGCAAGTATCATCCTGTAGACAGTAAAGAGGTTGCATTTAAATCGGCAGCCCGCTTGGCATATAAAGCAGCATGTTTGCAAGCAAATCCAGTCATTTTGGAGCCTATCTGCAAAGCCGAAATACTGATACCGGATGAATATATGGGTGATATTATTGGCGATATGAACCGCAGGCGTGGCAAAATATTGGGAATGAATCCTATGGATGGCCAGCAGCAAGTTGATGCCGAGGTACCCATGAGTGAAATGACCAAGTATGCAACAGATATACGCTCTATGACACAGGGAAAGGGGTCATTTCAGCTTACGTTTGAGCGCTACGAAGAATTGCCGGCTCAGATGGCTGCTAAAGTAGTAGAACAGGCTAAGAAAGAAGCGGAAGTAGAGAAATAGATATATCTCAGGGCAGGGAATTTATTGCAGAAAAGCAAGGGGAGTTGAGCACAAAGTGCTCAACTCCCCTTAAAAGTGAGAGAATGTTTTTTATTTGATAAATTTATAGAATATATATGGTCTATACTTACTTCTTATAGTATAATAAATACAAATAAATCAAAAATAGGCGAGAACATGAAGACTATACCAATAGACCAAGCACTAGAAGGCATGATATTGGCCGCAGATGTTGTTTCTGCAGATGATACAATACATGCTTTGACGTCCGTAGGCACTGTATTAACTGCCTCTACAATTAAAAGATTACAACAATATGGTGTGAAAGAGTTGTCAATCGTAAGTGATGATACACCAGCAGAAAAAAGACCTGTGATTGAAATTCCCAAAATGACGCCAACAATAAGCGAAGAGTTGCGGGACGAAGCACTGGACAATCTGGAAGAACTTTTTAGCATAACAGAAATAGGAGAGGACACCCACCATTCCGCAGTAAAAATTGTTCGGCATATAGATGCCATTGTGGAACGATTGGTTGAGTCTGTACTGGATGATAAAAATTCTTTGGTTAATGTAAATGATTTGCGTAGCTATGACGAATATACGTATCATCATTCACTTAGTGTTGCTGTATTATCTATTGCAATAGCACAAAGCTATGGCCTTTCCAGCAATGAACTGGAACAAATTGGCCGTAGTGCCATTATGCACGATATCGGCAAAACTGCTATTCCAAAGAATATTTTGAACAAGCCCAGTCGTCTTTCCGATAAAGAGTTTGTGCAAATGAAGCTGCATTCTGAAGAAGGCTACAAATACCTTGCCAGCAACCACATTGGTGATAAAACATTGCAGGAAATTGTATTGTTGCATCACGAGAAGTTTGATGGAACGGGGTATCCATTGGGTTTAAAGGGAAACCAAATTCCTTTGGCCAGTAGAATTATCTCTATTGCAGATGTATATGACGCGCTTACATCCGATAGACCATATAGATCTCCTATGCAGGAATCGGAAGCCATAGAATTTATTATGGCCAATGCAGGCACACATTTTGATTTTGATATTGTTACGGCTTTCTTAAGGAAGATAGATCTGTACCCAGTGGGAAGTGTTGTAGAACTTTCTACAGGAAAATTTGCTGTTGTTACAGATAACACAAATTCTATGCGTCCAGTGGTAAGGCTACTTTGTACCGGCGAAGTATTGGATTTATATACAGATTATCGCTATCTCAGTGTAACAATTATAAAAGTATTGACAGAGGAAGTGGTAGAAAATATGAAATTGCTACCCTTACAATAAAAAACACTTGTATATAGCAAGGAGAGCTGTAATTTTTAGAAAATAAAAGGCATCTTTACAAATAGCAGAATATAGTTTATACTACGTTTTGTATTATAAAGTATTTATTTGTATGTAGATTGCAATTATCTCTAAAATTAAGAGTAGCGTTTTCAAACTGGTCCGTACTTAATAGTACAACATACACATGAATTGAGACATGTGTAGTGTATGGAGTTCTTCGGCTCCAACGTATTAGTACTTGACTTGTGGCGCATTAACAAATTCGAAAGACTTTGCTATGTCGGCAAGGTCTTTATTTTATGTGAATATCAGAAGAGAAAAGAGACAACTATTGAAATATTACGAATTACTCTCTAAAGAGATGAAGGCCACGCTGAAAAATGCGGGCTACACAAGCCCTATGCCCATTCAGGAACAGACGCTGGAACTGATTTTTGCCAAACGCGATATTTTGGGGATAGCCCAAACAGGTACAGGAAAAACAGCGGCATTTGCAGTTCCCATTATTGAAAAAACTTTTTTGAACAACCGTAAAACACAAACTCTTGTACTTTGCCCTACACGGGAACTGGCACTACAGACTACAGAAGTGTTTCGGAAACTTTCTGCCAAGCTAAAGCTACGCATAGTGAGCGTTTATGGTGGGCAACAGGCAACCATACAGATTCGTGCACTACGTGCGGGTGCACAAATTGTTGTGGGCACACCCGGACGGGTAAAAGACCTAATCAATCGCAATGTACTAAAGCTAAAGAATGTGCGTACCATTGTATTGGATGAAGCAGATGAAATGCTGGATTTTGGATTTTTGCCCGACATTAAGGCAATTCTGGCCACTGTTACGGGAGAACATCAAACACTGCTTTTCTCTGCAACCATGAGTAAAGAGGTTCTGGGTATTGCAAAGCAGTTTCAGATGGATCCTGAACGGATTGAAGTGGGGCAGCGCAATGAACCAACGGAAACTGTAAAGCAATCTTATCTGCATGCTGCAGAACGGCAGAAATTAGTAGCGGTACAGGGGTTGATAAAACAAGAAAGCCCTCGGCTGGCATTGGTTTTTTGCAATACAAGAAGACGGGTAAAAACATTGCAAAAACAACTTGTAGAAAAGGGAATGCCCGTATCCTGCCTACATGGTGACATGAACCAGCGCCAACGTGATGCCATTATGGATACGTTCCGAAAAGGTAAAACGACGGTTTTGGTTGCTACGGATGTTGTGGCGCGGGGGATTGATGTAAGCAATATTGACCTAGTAATCAACTATGATATTCCCGACAAGATGGAGTATTATGTTCATCGCATTGGCAGAACTGGCCGTGCAGGCAATACTGGAAGAGCATGTACTTTGGTTACCCCACAGGATCAACGCAAAATACTATCAATAGAAAAGAAATTTAGAATTAAGCTTACCAAGGAATGCGAAATACCTTGTTAACCTAGTAGGTTAAGGCACAAGAGATTTACCACACTAAGCAAAATAATCCGAACGCCTTTCCTGTAAAAAGAAGGAGTTCGGATTTGTTTTATGTGTAGCAATGAAAAAATAGATGACGCTTACACCGCGTGATACAAAAACCGCACACTATTTTTCAATAATGCGCGGTGCACTTGTGAGCAATGACTCACTGGTGGAGATGAAGAGACTCGAACTCTCGACCTTCGCATTGCGAACGCGACGCTCTACCAACTGAGCCACATCCCCAAATGTACTATTCAATTATACAACAAAATATATTTTATCAAATTGCAGTAAAATATACAATACTTAGCAAAAAACAAATTTAAAAAATACGTTTTGCCGTAACGAAATTATCTAAATAATAGCCCGAGGACATGCCACTTACCTTCACACACTGCGCAGAAGGGGAGGCGTGGATGAAACTGCCACCGCCAAGATAAATGCCCATGTGGTCAATTGCATCGTCATTATCGCTTTTGAAAAAAACCAAATCCCCTAAAGCCAGGGTGCTGATATTCGAAACAGTAGTCCAGTTGGATACAGTGGCATATGATGCGGCACTTAATTTGCTGGTAGCAACACCAGAATTTTTCAGTACATAGTAAACAAAACCAGAGCAATCGTAGGAGTAGGGGCCGCTGGAACCATAGGAATAAGGTTTGCCTTCCTGTTCTTTTGCAATTTCAATCACTTTTGACACGCCGGTTGCTACAGAAATAGCTACAGACGCATCTTCTTTTTCATTTGCTTCGGTTGTGCTAACACTCATTTTACTAGCATTGTTTGAATAAATTAAAATTCGTGTTTGTTGGTCAGCCTCTCCATCTACAGGCAGACCATTTTTGTCCTGAAACAAACTGACGGCGTTGGCTGTTAAATTGCCATAGTAACCAGTGGGGGAAGTATCAAAATAACCCAAATCTAATAAGCGTTTTTGTAATTCTTCTATATCTGCACCGCTGTCATCCAGACACATGGTATAGTATTTTGCAGAATCACTAAATAGCAAAGCAAGAGATTCCGCCTCTAAACTACCATCTGGCACTAATCCGTTGCTACGTTGAAATCTTTTCACTGCTTCCACGGTAAGGGGGCCATAGTATCCCGTGGCATTAGAATAATCATAATATTCCAATTCTTTTAAACGGGTCTGTATTTCAAGAACTGTCTCACCTTTGTCGCCAGAAAAAAACGAACTTTTTCCATCTCCTAAATCAAATGTGCTTTTCCGTTGTTCTGTATTGTTATTGCCAAATGCAAAGCCTTCTTCAAAAGTAAAGCCCAAGAGCGCTTGGAGAGTTTCGACACCGGCTTTACCATCTGCAACAAGTGCATTGTCCTTTTGAAATTCTATTAAAGCATTTTGTGTATCCATACCGAAGTATCCTGTTGCCGGGGGATTCAGATATCCAACTTCAATTAGTTTTTCCTGAAGACTAAATACCCACTCGTCCTCAATACCAACCTGTAAAACTTCCTGTTGTGGTGCTTCAGCAAAAGAAACAGATGGCATAAAAGAAAAAAATAACAGCGCAGTAGCCACAACACTTACTATTCTTTTAGGCATAGTACCTCCCAAAATTTAGTTAGAATATACCAATGTAATAATTGTAACAATTTCTTAATAATTGTACAATTCGAATTAGCTCTTGAATATGTAAAATAAAAGCAATTTGGCTCTATATACTGATTTTTCAACATTTAACGTATATAAAGGTCAGAATTGCTTTGATTTACAGTCTATTTAACTTTTTAAGTTTATCCTATGGTTTTCCCTTCAAGAGTAATATATTGCTTTAAACATTCCATGAGCGAGCTGAATGCGGCAGGAGTAATAGACTGGTCACCATCGGAAAGGGCGGTTTCCGGATGGTTGTGCACCTCTATCATTATGCCATCCGCTCCTGCGGCCACAGCGGCTTTGGCAAGTGGTTCTACCAAATATCGTATACCTGCGGCATGGCTGGGGTCGGCAATTACAGGCAAATGGGTTAGCTTTTTTAGTGCCGCAATTGCTGAAATGTCAAATGTGTTTCGTGTATATGTTTCGAATGTGCGAATGCCGCGTTCGCATAGTATTACATTTTCATTTCCGCCAGACATAATGTATTCTGCACTCATTAGCCATTCTTCTAAGGTATTTGCCAAGCCACGTTTCAATAAAATGGGTTGTTGCAATCTTCCAAGCTCCTTCAGCAAACGGAAATTTTGCATATTACGGGCACCCACCTGAATAATATCCACATCGGCAAAAAGAGGAATATCGGAACTATCCATAATTTCAGATACAATTGGTAAGCCAAATTCCTTCTTTCCCGTAAGAAGCATTTGCATACCTTCGCTTTCCAAGCCCTGAAAGGCATAGGGGGAAGTGCGTGGTTTAAAAACACCGCCCCGCAGGAAATTTGCACCACTTGCTTTTATGCTTTTGGCTATATCGGTAATTTGATCGGCACTTTCTACAGAACAAGGCCCAGCAATGACTGCAAAGTGCCCGCCGCCAACTTTAATACCACCTGCCTCTACAATGGTATCATCCGTGTGGAACTTTCGGTTTGCCTTTTTGTAGGGCTCACTTACCCGGCGTACATCTTCCACAATGTCTATGGCTCGTATGGTATTGATGTCTATAGCAGAAGTATCGCCAATCAACCCTACAATGGTTGTATTTTCGCCTTCACTTAAATGAATTTTAAAATTTTTCTGTTCCAGTGCCTGAATAAAACCAGCAAGTTGTTCTTTTTCAGCATCCTTTTTTACAATAATAATCATTATAATCACCCTGTATAATAGTTTGTATTATACGAAATCCTTTTAAAATATGTTTACTTACGCTATTATGCTACAGCAAATGCTGGCAAAACGCAATATGGGATTATACAAAAGAAAAAGGAATAACTTACTGCAGTTATTCCTTTAAGATTATGATACAGGAGGAACATTGAAAAAAACTTTTACTCTTGTATATACAATATCATACAAAAAATAGTTTGTAAAGACTTTTGTAATAAAAACGTAATATTTTTTGTGTTTTATTTTTGAATTTTTTATTTTAAATGAAAATAGTCCATATTTGTAAAGGATTTCAAGCAAAGTGTGTTTGTTACATAAATATTAAGTAACTGATATCAGAAAAATTAAAAATAACATATTCAAAAAACATCTTGCAATTAATTTGAAAGCCGACTATACTGGATGCCAAAGGGAGAAGAACTATGGTAAGCATGGCAAAACGATTTTTTAGCAACTTTAGCTGCAACGAGTTTTATCGTTACGGCTATTTTAGGTTATGAATATCGTCTGATGCAATACTGGTTCTGTAAATGGTAGGTGGTGATACGCTGCGAGCATTGGATGGTGCAAGCAGCGTTTTTTAATTTTCAACATAGTAAGGGAGAAAAAAATGATAGTAGTAATGGAACCAACAGCAACAAAGGATGAAGTAAGTGCAGTTACGGGGAGTCTGGAAAAACTGGGCATGAGTGTGCAGGTAAACGAGGGCGTGGAATGCACGGTGTTGGGTGTGCTGGGCGATACCTACACTGTGGATAAGGAAGTTGTGGCAATGATGGGTGGCGTGGAAAAGGTGGTTTCTGTACAGGAACCCTACAAAAAAGCCAACCGAAAGTTTCATCCAGAAAATTCTGAAATTGCGGTGGGAAGTGTGCAGGTGGGAGATGGTGGTCTTACGGTAATGGCTGGTCCGTGTTCGGTAGAATCTACAGAGCAGCTTCTGGGTATTGCACAGGATGTAAAAAAATTTGGCGCTACCATTCTGCGTGGTGGTGCGTTCAAACCGCGAACCTCTCCCTATGCCTTCCAAGGGCTTGGCGAGAATGGAATAGATATATTGTGTGATGTAAGCCAAAAAACAGGCATGCCCATAGTCACGGAAATTATGTCTCCCAAGCATGTGGAATTGTTCGATGAAAAGGTGGACTTAATACAAGTGGGTGCCCGCAATATGCAAAACTTTGACCTGCTAAAGGAGCTGGGAAACACACGAAAGCCCATTCTTTTGAAGCGAGGTTTGTCTAACACCATTGAAGAATGGCTGATGAGCGCAGAGTATATTATATCTTCGGGAAATGAGAATGTGATACTGTGCGAACGGGGAATTCGTACATTCGAAACATTTACGCGCAATACTTTGGATATCAGCGCAATTCCGGCTATCAAAAAGCTATCCCATTTGCCAATTGTGGTAGATCCCAGCCATGCCGCGGGTATGTATGACATGGTGGAGTCGCTTTCCATGGCGGCGGTGGCAGCAGGCGCAGATGGGCTGATGATAGAGGTTCACAACGACCCAAAGCACGCCTTGTGCGATGGGCCACAGTCCCTTACTCCCAATGCTTTTCAGGATTTGATGGGCAAACTGAACCTAATTCGACATGCAATGCAGCAAAGGAGTGCGGTATGAAAATACAAGTAGAAGCGCAAAATGGGTGTTATGATATTCACATAGGTGCAAACCAATTGAACGATAGCATCGTAGGGGCATACAAAAACTATGCAGTGATTACGGACGAAACAGTCTTCGCACTTTATGGAAAGTATTTTGATAAGGAACGTGCCATCATTCTAAAACCGGGTGAACAATCCAAAAGTTTTCAGAATTTGGAACTGATACTAAATCGGCTATTGGAGATGGGGCTGAACCGCAACGATGCTGTGGTGGCACTGGGCGGTGGCGTAGTGGGGGATATTGCCGGCTTTGCTGCTGCTATATTCAAACGTGGTGTACAACTGGTGCAGGTACCCACCACGCTGCTGGCACAAGTGGATAGCTCTGTAGGCGGGAAGGTGGCGGTGAACCTTGCAGGCGGAAAAAATATGGTAGGTACATTTTATCAGCCTCATGTGGTAATTGCAGATACTGAGGTGCTGGAAACTTTGGACAAAAGGCAGTATGCCGCTGGTATGGCCGAAGTAATTAAATATGCGTATATCGCAGACAAAGAATTGTATGTGTGGCTGCGCGAAGGCAACATGCCCTTGGAACTTGTGATACAAAAATGTTGCAGTATTAAGGCCGATATTGTGCAGCAGGATCCCTTTGACAATGGCATCCGCATGATATTGAATTATGGACACACGGTAGGGCATGCCATAGAAACTGCTGCCGGTTATGGCGCGCTGTTGCATGGGGAGGCCGTGGCAGCGGGTATGGTGTATGCTGCCTTTATTGGCGAAAAACTGGGTATATCACCACCGGGGCTAATGGAGGATACAGCTGCTCTTGTATCTGCTTACAATCTCCCTTATACTGTAGAGAAAGAAATTTTAAAGAAAGCTTTGTTCTATATCTCTGCAGATAAAAAGGCCAAGGACAAAAAGATTAGCCTGATTCTGCTAAGTGAGGTTGGCAGGGCGGAAATACATGAAATTGAAACACAAAAAATTGTAGATATTTTGGGAGAATATGCTTTATGATAAAAGTTCTGCCCTCCACATTAGAGGGAAATATTACAATGCAGCCCTCTAAAAGTGTGCTGCATAGGCTTCTGATTTGTGCGGCACTTGCAAAAGGCCAATCTGCAATCAGCAACTTTGCGCTATCTCAAGACATTAGCGCTACGCTTTTTGCTTTGCGGGATATGGGCTTCTGCGATTTTGAAGTAACGGACAAAACATGCGTGATTACGGGCGGTATGAATGGCAAAACAAAACCTGTTATTGACTGTGGGGAGTCTGGTTCTACCTTGCGTTTTCTTTTGCCATTGGCATTTGATGGGCAAAAGCGGTTGTTTACAGGGAAGGGCAGGCTGATGGAGCGCCCCATGCAACCTTATGAAATATTATTTGAAAAATGTGGCTACAAAAAAACTGAGCAAGGCATAGCGGTTCATGGAAATCTAAAGGCGGCAGAATACGCGATAGCAGGGGATATTTCCTCCCAGTTTATCAGTGGGTTGCTGTTTCAACTTCCAATGTTGGAAAAAGATTCTTACATTACGCTTACTTCCAAGCTGGAATCCAAACCCTATGTGGATATCACACGTCATTGCCAAGCGCTTTTTGGTGTGCAAACTGCAGAGCTGGAGCAGGGTGGCTATCAGATTATTGGAAATCAAAGATATAGTCCTACAGATGCATGGGCCGAGGGGGATTATTCCCACGCGGCCTTTTTTGCTGTGGCGGCGGCATTGGGCGGTAGTATAAGTTTTACAGGGCTGAACCCCAATTCGTTGCAGGGTGATAAACAGATTTTTGAAATATTGCGTTGTATGGATGCGGAAGTAGCCTGGCAGGAGGACGTGGTAACCGTAAAGCAGGCTGCACTAAAGCCCGTGGAGCTGGATGTGTCTCAAATTCCGGATCTGGTACCCATTCTTGCTGTGCTGGCCTGCGCTGCAAGTGGGCGAACAAAGCTGTACAATGCAGGGCGGCTGCGTTTTAAGGAAAGTGACAGGTTGCATGCCATTACGCTGGAGCTGGAAAAGCTGGGTGCGGATATTATGGAATATGAAGACAGCCTAGTTATTTATGGTGCGGGAAAGTTAAACGGAGGCAGTGTAAGTGCACATAACGACCATCGCATTGCCATGGCGCTTACCATTGCATCCTGCATTTCGGAAGGCAACATAGAAATAGACCAGCCAGAAGTGGTCGCCAAATCGGCACCGAATTTTTACAAAGAATTTGAAGAGCTGGGAGGAAGGACGCAATGAGCAACACAATAGGCAAGTGTTTTAAAATAAGCATTTTTGGAGAATCCCACTCTGCAGGAATTGGCGTGGTGATAGACGGCATACCTGCAGGTATGAAAATAGATTTTGAACAGGTGGCACAGGCCATGGCTCGCCGTGCTCCCAACAAAAGCCAAGCATCCACCAAAAGAAAGGAAGCGGATATTCCCGAACTGCTCAGTGGCTGTGTGGATGGCGTGGCTACGGGAACGCCGCTGGCAGCTATTATTAGGAATACCGATACGCGATCTCAAGATTATGCAAATTTAGCCAAGTTAATGCGCCCCGGCCATGCGGACTACACTGGGCACATGAAATACAATGCGGCCAACGACATTCGTGGTGGAGGGCATTTTTCGGGCAGACTGACTGCGCCATTGGTATTGGCGGGCAGTATTGCCACGCAATATTTGGCTAGCAAGGGTATTGCAATAGGTGCACATATCAAGCGTATTGCAAATATTTTGGATGCAGATTTTGGCAATTATTCTGCAGATTGCTTTCGCAAGATAGAGCAAAAAAGTTTTTTTGTGAATGACGATGAGGCAGGCAACGCCATGCAAGAGGAAATAGCTCGGATAGCGGCAACTGGTGACTCCATAGGTGGGGAAATATGCTGCGCCATAGCGGGGGTACCTGTGGGATTGGGCGAGCCCTTTTTCGACAGTGTGGAAAGTGAATTGGCACATATGTTGTTTGCTATTCCTGCCATAAAAGGTGTGGAATTTGGTGCAGGCTTCCAGATGGCTAAAATGCGTGGAAGCGAAGCAAATGATTGTCCCTTTATAGAAGAAGGAAAAGTATCCTTTAAAACAAACCACAATGGTGGCATAAATGGTGGTATTACAAATGGTATGCCTGTTGTGTTTAAGGTGGCAGTAAAGCCCACACCTTCTATTTCTATGGTGCAGCAAACTGTGGATATTGAAAAGATGGAAGAGGCGCAGCTGCAAGTGAGGGGCAGGCACGATGCGTGCATTGTACCCAGAGCGGTGGAAGTGGTGAAGAGTGCTGCGGCACTGGTGCTTGCAGATCTGTATATGCGAAACGAGAAAGGACAACTATGAACAAACTGGAACAATTGAGAAATGAGATTGACGCAATTGACAGGAAAATTGTGAATTGCTTTGAAAAGCGTATAGATTGTGTGAAGCAGGTGGCGCAGTATAAAATAGAGCATGGGTTGCCAGTATTGGATAGCTCGCGTGAAGAAGCATTGCTGAAGAGCCGTGCAGCAATGCTGAAAGACCCTGTTTTGATTCCGGATGTAGAGCGTACGTTTCAGTTGCTGATGAAGATTAGTCGCTCCAAGCAGCAACAACTTCTTCAGGAAGCGAAAGTAGTGGAACCGCTGATTACCGCGAAAGGAATTGTTGCTTTCCAGGGGGATAGGGGTGCCAATTCCGAGGCAGCGCTAAGACTTTTCTTTGGCAATGAAATAAAAACAGAAGCCTATGCAGCGTTTCAGGATGTGTTTGAAGCGGTGCAAAGCGGCAAAGCGGAATATGGCGTGGTTCCCATAGAAAATTCCAGCACAGGCAGCGTTGCAGTAAATTATGACTTGTTGCAGCAGTATGATGTAAGTATAGTGGGGGAGCAGTTGCTAAAAATTGACCACAATTTGCTGGGGCTGTCGGGTGTGCAGATTGGCGATATTACAGATGTATATTCTCACGAACAGGCATTGTTGCAGTGTGCTGGCTATTTAAAGGAATTAGGAGTCAAGATTCATCCCTACTACAATACGGCGGTTAGTGCAAAATTTGTAGCAGAGCAGCAAGATCCTTCCAAAGCTGCCATTGCCAGTGGGTATGCGGGTAAATTATATGGGCTGAAAACACTGGCGCAGGACATTAGCAACAGTACAGAGAACACCACACGGTTTATTATATTTGGTATGCAGCAATATGCAGGGCAGGATGCGGATAAGGCCAGTGTTCGCTTTGTTTTGAAGCATACCAGTGGCGCATTGGCACAGGCACTGAATATGTTTGCAAAATGTGGGCTAAATATGGATAAAATAGAGTCGCGTCCGTTGGAAGATCACAATTTCGAATATGCATTCTATGTGGATTTTGAAGGGGAAAACATCCGTAGCGGTATGGAAAGTGTTATGGCAAAGCAAAGCGGTATCTTCAGCTCTTTTAAGCTTTTGGGATATTATAAACTGAATAGGTAAATGGGTTATGAATAATATTTATTTAATAGGTATGATGGGCTGTGGGAAATCGACGATTGGTGAGCTGTTAGCACGGGAAAGCAAATGGCCTTTTGTGGATTTGGATGCAAGCATAGAAAAGAATGCAGGCATGGCAATAAAAGAAATATTTGCACAGTGCGGGGAAGACTGTTTTCGTGAACAAGAGAAAAAAGAACTGGAAAAAGTGGCCAAAGGAAGCCATACCATTGTTTCCTGTGGTGGGGGTGTAGTGCTGGATAGCAGCAATATAGAGCTGATGCACAGCTCTGGAACCATTGTTTATATCTATCGGGATATTGAAGAAATCATTCGTTCTGTAGAGACAAAAAACAGACCGCTTTTGAAGGATAATGGCAGCAATGTGCGTGCAATATACGAAAATCGCAAGCATATTTATGAAACCGCTTGCGATTTGCAAATACTGAATGAAGATAGCCTAGATCAAGTGGTACATGAAATGCGCTGTCGGCTATCTATTTAGCATAGAAGAGATGGTTTCATAATCCTTTTCATTGGGAAGTATGCCCAAAAACTGTTCAAATGCATAAAATGCCTGCCATATTAGCATGGGAAGGCCATTGAGTGTTTTGTGCCCTGTTTGCGCTGCCTTTGCTAAAAAAGCAGTTTGTGCGGGGCTGTAAATGAGATCGCAAACCAATGCCTTTTGCGGCAATGCTTCCATAAAGCTTAAATCTGCAAAATTTTGCTGCATACCACTCATACCCAAGGGGGTGGTGTTTACCAATAAGTCGCAGTTTGGCATATGCCTTGCAATAGCGTCCAGCGTATCTGCAAATACCAGTGTGCCATGGGCAAGCGCCTCAGCCTTTTCTAAAGTTCGGTTTAGAACAGTGATTTTTGCAGGATTCCTATTGCTGGCATCGTGAATCAATGTTTGGGAAACTGCGCCACTGCCAATAAATACAATGTTTTTTTTCGTATAGTCGAAGCCGCAATTTAGCAGCCCTTTGTGAAAACCAGCGGCATCGGTAGAATAGCCATATAGTTTGCCTTCCCGTACGACCACGGTGTTTGCACCGTTGGAAACGCTGCCGTCCTGTTTATAAAGATAGGGTAGTATATCCGTTTTCAATGGCATCGTAATATTAAAACCCTTTATTTGTTGCGTGGGTATGTTTTGAATGAATTGTTCCAAGGTTTCTGGCAAAACCTCTATAGCCGAATACACGCAATCGGCAATTTTATAACGTTCGTACAAAGCATTGTGTATGGATGGAGATAGGCTGTGCAGAACGGGATGGCCTATCACACAGTAATTTTTTTTCATGTGGTTAAATCCTTCCAATGTGTGTTAAAATTAGTATATCATATTTTTTTATTGAAAAGGAGAGCTTACATGAAAACCATTTTAATCATCAATGGCCCAAACTTGAATATGGTGGGCATACGTGAACCAAATGTGTATGGAGACAAATCTTTGGATGAAATCAATTCCCATATCTCTGCACAAACAGCAGGAATGGATGTGGATCTGGAATTTTTCCAATCCAATCACGAGGGTGATATTATAGATGAAATACAAGCTGCCTATTATGATGGGGTAGACGGAATTGTGATTAATGCAGGTGCGCTAACACACTATAGCTATGCCTTAAGGGATGCCATTGCCTCTGTGAATATTCCTTTTGTGGAAGTGCATCTTTCCGATATTCAAAGCCGGGAAGCATTCAGGAAGGTTTCGGTGATTCAAGAGGTTTGCATTGCCCAGATTAGTGGGCAGGGCTTTGCAGGATATGTGCAGGCAGTACAATTGTTGGAAAAAGAAGCACAAGGTGAGCGCTATGACTAAAAATATTGGCACATTGCAAACCTTAAACAATGGTGTGGATATGCCATGCTTTGGACTGGGCGTGTTTCGGGCACAGCCGGGCGATGAAGTGTACAACGCTGTAAGGTGGGCACTGGACTATGGCTACAGGCTGGTAGACACAGCCGCCATGTACGAAAACGAACAAGACGTGGGTAGAGCAATAAGGGAAAGTGGGCTGCCGCGGGAAAGTGTTTTTGTTACCACAAAGCTGTGGATAAATGATTTTGACGATGTGGAAGCAGCGTTGGATAAGAGCCTGAAAGCCTTGGGGATGGATTATGTAGATCTTTACCTGCAACATTGGCCGGGTACAGATGCAGGCCGTCGCCATAAGGTTTGGGATGACATGCTGGAACAGGCGGCAAAAGGGAAAATTCGAGCTTGCGGGGTTTCAAACTATATGCAGGATCAACTGGAGCAATTGATAGACCAGACAGGTGTTGCCCCAACAAATAACCAGATTGAAATTCACCCTTGGCACCAGCAAAGTGCGCTTAGGGAGTATTGTGCTAACATGCGTATATCTGTAACGTCTTGGGGCCCAATTTTTCATGGTCATTTAAGCGAAGTGCCGTTGATGGCGGAGTTGGGTGAAAAGTATGGGAAAACGGCTGCACAGGTTACCCTTCGTTGGCATGTGCAGCAGAACATCAACTTAATTCCCAAATCCGTAAATAAGGATAGAATACTAGAAAACGCACAAATATTTGATTTTGAGCTGTCCACAGAGGATATGCAAAAGATTGAGGCGCTGGATGGCAGGGTGTCCTTTGCATTCGATCCACATATCTTTAACGGTGATGTAGAAGAAGCGCGTGCGGAACGAGATGATCGCCTACGGAAAGCGAATATAAAAATGTGAGCAATGAAGCTACACAGGTTTTTTGTCTGTGTCAATGTTTTTTTGCGGTAGGGAAAATGACCTGCTAAAAAGCAGCAACGGTTTTGTTGCTGCTTTTTTGATATACAGATTATACTATTCTCCAATAAAAACGATGATCGTTTTTATTGTGCGCCATAGGCGCTAAGCTCAGAACGTTTTTGCGTTATGAGCTAGAGAAGTCGTTCAATACGATATCCTACAAAATGAATTTTCATTTTTTACTCGTATGTATTGCGGGTATAGAAAATGCGTTTTTGCGCTTTTTCTATTGGATAGTAGTATTAGTTGTGTTCGCCGCAGCTGTGATTGTGCCCATGCCCGCTGCATTGATGCTCTCCATGGCCCTCGTGCTGGCCATGGTGGCCACATTGAATGTTTGGGTTATATTCCAGCTTACCCGCCAGTAAATTTGCCACAGCTGCATCCGTACTGCCACACACTCCGCCGTATAGCTTAATGCCTGCATCGGCCAAAGCTTGCTTTGCCCCAGCGCCAATGCCGCCGCAGATAAGCGTATCTACATCACACTTTTTTAAAATATCGGCTAATGCGCCGTGCCCGCTGCCATCTGTGTTTATTAGCGTGGCCAAACTCACCTTACCGTCTTCAATATCGTATACTTTAAAACGTTGTGTATGACCAAAGTGTTGGAATACCTTACCATCTTCAAAAGTAACTGCAACTCTCATTTTTATTTTTCCTCCTTGTGGATTAATAAATCAACTAAGTGATCTAAACTGTTTTCTTCTACCTGTTCCATTGTGCCGGCATCTGTTGCTGCTGCAAGCTGAGGGTCGATAGGCAACTTGCACACGGTAGCAATTCCGTGCTTAGCTGCTATTTTCTCTATGTGGCTTTCGCCAAATAAAGTGTGCTTTCCGCCGCAATCGGGACAGCGAAAGTAGCTCATATTTTCTACAAGTGCCAAAACAGGCACATGCATCATTGCAGCCATATTAATTGCCTTCTCCACAATCATACCAACCATCTCTTGCGGTGACGCCACTACAATAACGCCATCTAGGGGGATGGATTGAAACACCGTAAGTGGTACATCACCAGTGCCTGGGGGCAGGTCTACAAACATATAGTCTACATCATGCCAAATGACATCTGTCCAAAACTGCTTTACAGTTCCCGCAATCACTGGGCCTCGCCACACTACAGGATCAGTATCGTTTTCCAACAGTAGATTTGTGGACATAATAGAAATGCCGGTTTTGCTCTTTGCTGGGAAAATGCCCATTTCACTACCAGAGGCTTTTTCGTGTATCCCAAATGCATAGGGGATAGATGGGCCGGTAACATCTGCATCCAGTATGGCGACAGAATACCCCTTGCGTTGCATTAGCACAGCCAAAAGAGAGGTTATCATGGTTTTGCCCACGCCGCCTTTGCCACTTATCACGCCTATTACTTTTTGAATAGTAGATAGCTCGTGAGACGATTCTCTAAAATCAGTTTTTTCCCGATCTGCACAATTGGAATTGCATTCGGAACAGGATTGTTCACATGTTTCACTCATTGGTCTTTTTCTCCAATTTTTCAGTTAAATTTGTTTTGTTTCTGCATCTTCGGCAGCAACAGCCGCATCCGCAGCTTCGGTTGCGATGTTCACACACTTTGTATTCGCCACCGCCTATGGTAAGTGAATGGCCGTTCACAATACATGCTGCCAATGTTTTGCGGGCACTGGCGTAAATGGCTTGTACGGTGGTGCGTGCCACTTCCATTTGCTGGGCACATTCCTGCTGCGTAAGCCCCTCAAAATCAATCAAACGAATGCTTTCATATTCGTCTATGGTCATGTTCAGGGAGTTCTTTCCGCAAGTGTTTTGCGGCTCAAATTTTGTACTGACGGGAAGGGTGCATACTTTTCTTTGCTTTTGTGGGCGTGACATTGCTGCAACCTCCATGCAATTAATGACATATGTCAAATATAATTATAGCCAGATTTATGGCATATGTCAACTATAGTCATCATAAATAAATAAAAATTTCGTAAATATTCGTAGATAGTAGATAATAGATATAAATATACAAAAAATACAGCAGGGGACTTTTCAGCACCCTGCCATATCTTTGATTAGTGGTTATTTATTAGGTTAAGTGGTTTTTAGTACATTCCACCCATGCCGCCACCCGGAGGCATAGCGGGCATAGCCGGTTCTGCAGCTGGCAGGTCTGTTACAACACTTTCGGTTGTAAGCAACATTGCAGAGATGGAAGCAGCATTCTGTATAGCGGAACGTGCCACCTTGGTGGGATCTATAATTCCTGCTTTAATCATGTCTACATACTCAGCTTTTGCAGCATCGTAGCCAAAAGTTTTGGATTTGTTCTCCATTATTTTCTCTACAATAATGCTACCTTCTAGGCCTGCATTTTCTGCAATCTGGCGAATAGGCTCTTCCAGAGCACGAAGCACAATTCTGGCACCTGTTCTTTGGTCGCCTTCCAGCTTCTCTATCAGTTTCTTTACATCGTCGGATGTTTTGATAAGAGCGCTGCCGCCGCCAGGCACAATGCCTTCTTCCACAGCAGCACGCGTGGCAGAAAGAGCATCCTCTATACGCAGTTTCATATCCTTCATTTCAGTCTCAGTTGCAGCACCAAC
>CAZQBV010000036.1:0-24217 GCA_964592125.1 uncultured Christensenella sp. | reverse complement strand
TGAATCCGCCCACAAGTCGCGCATCATCTGTGATGGTGTGCGATTTTTGTATCCCGCGCGCAAGCGCTATCTTTTCTATCAACGAAACACACTAAAAAACCCTTAACCCATGCGGTTTCGGTTTTTTTATTTTTCCTATATGTCAATAGTTGGGGCAGGAAAAAATTGATCTGGCAACATAGTTAGAATAGAGCAAATCAGCTTGCAATCGTTTCAATAAAAGAATATACTATATATAACAAATTTTGGGATTTTTGCCATGGACTTTTTAACCACAAAACAAGATTCGGAGCGTTGGAAAATATTACAGCGCCGAGTTTCCTTATTGTATGAACAGGGGGCGTATTTTCGGTTGCCAAAAAGCCTGGCGCACTTAGCTGTTGCCAGTAGATGTGAGGACAATCAAAAAAAGGAGAGATAGAGTATGCCATTATATGAAGGAAGAGAAAACGTAGAGAACAAAATCAACGTATCTGCACAAGCGGTCGATTCGATTGTGGTGGGCAAGCAAGATACACTCAAAGCGATTGCGGCGCAGATTGTGGCGGCAGAAGGTGCGGTGGCGCTGGATGGCTGGTATGGTGTGGATTATGCGGGTGTTGTTGAAGGATTAAAAATTTTATGTGATGCTGAATTTATCAACATCAACACGGTATTTCGAACAGAACAGGAAATTGCGCAGTACAAGCAGGCGTTTATTACCGATGACCCCGGGTTTGGGTATTGCAATATGGAGGGCAGAATCATAGACCTGATGGACAGGGCAAAAGTGGATGCGCTGCGGGGCAAATTGAAAAAGGGTGTGGTGGTGTACGGATGTGGCGCGGCAATTCCGGAGCTGTTTGATGGTTATTGCAAGAGCCTTTATTTTGACAAGACAAGGCAACCGCTTTTGTGGCAGATGTGGGATGGCAAGCTGGCACCGTTTGGGCAGGATGCGCCCAAAAGCGATTATTTGTGGAAAGAGTATTATTATTGCGATTATTTTTTGCTGCATTTTCAAAAGCACGAGCTAATTGAGAAGATGGACTATTACGTAGAAGCAATTTATTTGGACGAGCTAAAGATGCTGCCCAAGCAATCTTATGACGAAATTATCAAGACCATGCTAACCTACCCGATCAAGGAAGTGGAGATTTATCAGCCGGGCCCTTGGGGTGCATACCGCTACAAGGATTTTTGGAATATCGAAGGATTGGAGTGCAACGCATGGAACGAGCTGGCGGGGCCGGAGCTTTCTATTCTGATAGAGGTGGGCGAGGGCAAAACGTTGAACATGCCGTTTGTAAACCTAATGCAATACCCAGAGCAGCTGGTGGGCGGGTATCTGCACAAGGCATATCCACACCTTTTTCCTTTGGACGCGTGGCTGGACGATGGATATTTCCCCAAGCCAACACCCGCGGAGAGGATCTCTATGCCCATACACACGCACCCAAGTACGGATTATGTGAAGCGTAAATTCAACGAGCCGTTGGGGCGGTATGAGACGTATTATATTGCGGAGGCGTATGAGGGCGCAAACACTTGGATGGGCTTCTTTAACGATGCCGATTTGGAAGAGTGGGAGGCCAAGTGCCGCGAATCTGAAAATTTGAAGGAGATTCCAGATTGGAAAGAATATATTTGTAACTGGGAATCCCGCGTGGGGGATTTGTATCTGATTCCGCCGGGAACCGATCACGGGCATGGCGGTAACCAGATGGTGCTGGAGTTGGACACCTGCCCATCCATTGCGGGGACAGAGTACTCATTTTTCTCGTATGATTTTGCGCGCAACTCTTGGGATGACAACACAAAGACCATGAAGGGTAAGCCGTTGAAGATGCATATGGATCATTCGTTTAACGTATCCAAATTCCGCAGGGAAGATTATGTGGATCACAAGCTGAGAGCAAGGCCATCTGTCATCAAGTGGACAAAGGATTATTATATTGACAGGTATTCGTCTGTGCCGGAGATGCCGTTTGAGATAGAGCGGGTGCACTTTAACAAAGCGGGCGAATATGATACAGAGGGGAAATTCTGCCATGTGCTGACACTGACGGTGGGCAACAGGGCAAGGGTATACTCCAAGGCAAATTCAGCGCTGTGCACGGAGATCAACCTGTTTCAGGCGACGGTGATTCCGGCAAGCTTTGGTGAGTATGTGATTGAGGCGATGGGCGATGGCGGCCAATATACTGCGACGCTGGTTCGCTGGAAAAAGGGCTGATACCAAATCCGATTTAAAACCTCTGTTTCATCGCCCTAAAAAACAAATGCATGAAGCGATATACTTCGTAATAAATCGCGCTTGTTATCAATAGAACGAATTAACCCCAAAAAACCGCACTATGTGCGGTAATAAAAAAGCGGTAAAACCGCTTTTTTATTATAGATGCGCATTATACCAATTCCGATTTGAAACATTTGTTTCAAATCACGCGCAATATGCGCGACTCGAAAAATAGTTTTTTATTTTTCGAGCGGGAATGTCGTTCAATAGTGATTCCATCCAAAATGCAGAGCGTTTTGGAACTGCCGTATGGCAGTGATAGAAATATCGCTTTTGCGATATTTTTATCAGGGATCAGTATTACAGACTTGCGTACTCATTGCATAGCACATACACCTGTTCCACATCTTCCTCTATCTCGGCAAAACGGGAAACATGTTCATGGAAGTGGTTGTCCGTATTGTCATCGTTGATGGAAGAAACCTCGCCCACCAGCAGATCGCCATAGCCGGATTTTGCGCCAAAGATATGGTACATTCTGGGTGTGAGAGAAACACTTGCGCCATGTTTTACCAAAAACTCTTCGCCCGCCCCCACAGTGTGCTTCATTCCATCCATATAAAATTCCACATTGCCTTCCAAATCCGGGTTGTTGTCTGGTGTAGCGTTGTACAACTTCATAAACATCATCCCGCCACCACGATTGATGATATCCTCCGTTTTGGATGTATGAAAATGCATGGGCAAACGCTGCCCTTCATACAGGGGTATTACTTTTTCAGCATACGGTGTGCCAATTTTTGTGTTGTTAAGATCGCCATTGCGCAGTGTAAACAAAACGCTGCCAACCTTTCTGAAATCACCCATGCCATAATCGGTAATATCCCAACCAAGCATGGTTTGTTTGATCACATCTATTTTGTCTTTGTTCTTTTTCCATTGCGTAATATCCCAATCCGCAAATTCCGGCAAATAAAAATTTTGCGTGCAAAGCAAATTCTTTGCCCATTTGATTGCCTCTTGAATTTCTGAACGTTTCATAGTATATTTTCACCCCATCCTTTCTCCGCGCAGTTCTCTCACTGTATTTACCATAGCAAGGTATCCGTCCACAGGAACATATTCTGGAATAGAATTTCCCGAGCCAATTGCAACTCCGCCATTTTTCTTTGCAATTATGTTGTAGATGTTTTCCACATATTTTTTAATTTCTTCTTCAGAATTGCTACACAATACATCTGTATCAATGCCGCCAAAGTTCCCAATCTTTGCACCGTATTGCTCTATCCAAAGCGAGTACGGCGCAATGGCATCTTCGTTTGAATGCTTTGCATCAATTTGCACCACATCAATCAATTCATCCATCACATCAAAAATACATCCGCAACTATGCAGCAAAAATGGTTTTCCAAAAGAATGAACCTGTGCCACCAACTTTTTATATTCGGGTATCAACAGCGATAAAATATCTTTTGCAGGCAGCAATGTCTGGGATCGAAACCCCAAATCATCGCCAAACCTGCACACGCAATACACATCAGCATATTGCTCTAAAAATCGTTTCCAAATATCAAGCATCAATTGCGCAACCCTTTGAAACAAAGCAGAATACAGGTCTCTATCGTCCACCGCCATATAGCAAAGGTTTTCATACCCGCACAAATCTTGCACAATTTCAAACAATCCGTTTCCCGGGCCTCCAATGGCCTTCATGCCATCAGGCATCACTTCGCCCAACGCCTTAAAATCCAAGGAGAACGATTCAAAATAAATGTCCGCAAGATCATTCCAAGGATAGGCGTTAAAATCCTCCCAATTTTTTATAACGGGATTGGCATGGAAGTACAGCGCCCCTCCGCCCGGCAATATTTTGGTGATGCACTGCTCAAAAGAAACCGTGTCATATCCCATCTTGCGAAAAAAATGGGTGTAGTGTTTAAAATAATCCAACTTATCCGCATAGCTTCCGTGTATCAGCGAAGCAAACTCTGTATTTAGCACCCGCTGCATCACTTCTTCCGATATGATGTGCTCATACAAAGGAATACGGTTTGGCTTTTTATTGGTAGCTGCCAAAACAATGTTTTGATAATCTGGTGAAAATGACATCTTGTTAAGCAGCCTCCTTTTTACCAGCCGTTTGCAATTCCATATCAGATTCTACGCTTTGCAACTGAATTGTGTTGATTAACACTGCCGCCAATATCAGCGAACCACGTACAATGTATTTCACAAAATCGTCCACACCCAAAAGTGTCATTCCATTCATGATAACACCAAGGAAAATGATACCAATGAATGTGCCTCGCACTTTACCAATACCGCCGTTTAGCGATGCACCACCAATGATAACGGAGGAAATAACGTCCATTTCATAACCCTTGCCAAATTGTGACGACCCTGCCAGCACCTGCGAAGACAAAATAATACCTGCAAACGCCGACAATACCTGTACCACCGTCATAATAATGATCTTCACTTTTTTTACGTTGATTCCCGACAATCTTGCAGCTTCCGGATTGCCACCCACTGCATAAATTTCTCTGCCAAAGCGTGTTTGGTTCATCACAATCATGGTTACAATAAACACCACAATCAGCCAAATAGCAGGAACGGGTATTCCCTGAAATCCGCCGACAGAAGCAAGCTGCCCCGCGCCAATGAAGCTATACCATGTGGAGGTAATTACCACAGGGAATCCTTTGGAAATAACCGCCGCAATGCCATACAGCACATTTAGCATTGCCAGTGTAATGATAAAAGAGGGAATGTTGAATTTTGTACGGATAAAACCGTTGAACAGACCAATGCCGGCACCCACGCCCAGCGCAATCAACATTGCCAAAATAAGCGCAGGGGTTGCCCCCATGCCTGCTGTAATCAAACTGGAAGAAACCAGCGCTGTGATGACGGCAGAAAGCGCAATACCCGAGCCAACCGACAAATCAATTTCGCCGCCAATGATAACCATTGTCATTCCAAAGGCAATTACGCCTACAATGGCCATGTTTCTGAAAATACCCAGCAAGTTATTTGGTGTCAGAAAACCTTTTGCAAAAATGGACAACAAAATGACCATCACCACCAAAATGATCTCCATCATATATTTTTTTGTAAATCTTTTTACTGATCTTGTATTCATCAGATACTACCTCCCATACATAATGTGTATAACCCGTCAATTTGAAGATCTTTTGCTTCCACTTCACCAACAATACTGCCATAACGCATAATTAAGATGCGGTGACACACCTCCAGAAGTTCTTCCAGCTCCGAAGACACCACAATGCTGGAGATTCCCTTGCGCGAAAGATCCCAAATGATATTGAAAATTTGCTGCTTGGCATTTACGTCTATACCACGGGAAGGTTCGTCAAACATCATGATTTTCGGCATGGTATTCAGCCAGTTACCCACCACCACTTTTTGTTGGTTTCCGCCCGAGAGTGACGATACAGGAAGGTCTACCGACGGCACTTTTATTTGAAGATGGTCTATCTGCCGATCTACAAACTCTTTTTCCAAATCTTTGTCTATAAATGCACCGTTTGACATCAATTTCAAGCTTGCCACGCAAAGGTTTCCCTTCACAGACATCAACTGTATCAAGCCCTCGTGCTTTCTGTCTTCGGGCGTAAGTGCCACTCCCATTTCCTTTAGCTTAACAGGGTTGGAATGTATCACTTTTTCGCCGTTTACAAATACTTCGCCACTGTCATAAGGGTCTATGCCAAAAATGGCGCGAAGCAGCTCTGTTCGCCCGGAACCCAGCATTCCCGCAATGCCTAGAATTTCGCCTTTGTGCAGATCAAAGCTAACGTCTTTTACTTTTCTGCCTCTGGTTAAATGGCTTACCTTCATTACAACATCGTTTGTAAAAACAAGGTCTTCCGGCCGGTCTTGCACTTGTGTATCACCAAACATCATGTGAAGTATTTCCGCGTGGGTGGTTCCTTCCATCTCTGTATGTCCAGTTAGCATTCCATCTCTTAAAACAGTGCAGGTATCGGCAATTTCCCATAGCTCTTGCAATCTGTGTGATATATATAGGATGATAACATCTTGCTCTTTCAATTTTCGGATTAGGTCAAACAATATTTTAGTTTCTGCCAAAGCAAGCGAAGAAGTGGGCTCGTCTAGCAGAATGACCTTTGGGTTTGTGCTCATTGCCTTGGCAATCTCCAGCATTTGGCATTGCCACATGCTTAGGCTGTATACCATTTCTTTTGGGTTAATCATAATACCCATGCTTTGCAGCAATTCGTTTGTTTGCCTATATGTTTCCTTCCAGTCTATAAACTTTCCCTTCATGGGAAATTTTCCCAAGAATATATTTTCCGCAACTGTCATGCCGGGAACCAGGCTAAGCTCTTGATAAACTGTTGCAATGCCTTTTTCAAATGCTTCTTTGGGATCAGAAAACTTCAGTTCTGTCTCATCCAAATACACTGTACCTGCAGTGGCAGATTGCGCTCCGTTGATTATTTTGACCAATGTAGATTTTCCGGAACCGTTTTTGCCGATTAGTGCGTTAACTTTGCCACTTTCAAATGATACGCTGACGTCATCGAGTGCCAATGTTCCGGGAAACTGCTTGGAAATATGTTTTACCGTAAGCACACTCATCTTTTTATTTCCCCCCTTTAATTTTATATATAGCGATTTGACTTAACGTGCACGGCTAGGATTAGAACAAAATGGCCAGCAATGCAAAGGCATATTGCGCGCGATTTATTACGAAGTACATCGCTTCATTTATTTTGAGAGCGATGAAACAGATGTTTTAAATCGGAATTGGTATAACATAGCTGTATATGGTAAGTCAAATCGCCATAACATTGCCAAGAAACAAACTGTTTCCCCGGAAGAGTTTTCTTCCGGGGAACGATTTGTTTTTTACTTTGGTAGATGGATTAAGAACCCATTTTTGCTTTTAAATCATCCAAGAATGCCGTTACTTCATCTGGGTTTGCACGGGACAAAAGAACACCGGGAACGATAATGGTTTGTCCTCTTTCGGGATCCTCTTTGCCTTCCAAAGCTTTGATAATAGACTCAACAGTTTTCACGCCAATTGTGTAAGGATCTTGCCCTGTAACTGCCTGAAGAATATTGTCGGGATCTTGAAGCAATGCGCCCATTTGCTCGCTTGCATCTGTACCAAAAGATACCACTTTTCCTGCCATGCCAGCGTTTTTAATTGCCATTGTTCCGCCAATTGTTCCGCCTTCATTGGCAGCCCAAATGATGTTGATGTCCGGATTTGCGGAAAGCATATCGCCCGCAACTGTGATAGCCTTGTCTTGCATCCAAGCGTCTTGATCGTCAACGATTTCTACGCCTTCCATGCCTTCCAGCGCGCTCTTAAATCCATCGCTTCGGGCAGAAGACTGCTCCGGCAGCAAAGATTTGAACTGCAAAATGCCAATTTTCGCTTTCCCGTCCATGTTTTCTTCAATGTACTTTTTGCAAGCTTCGCCTGTCATCTGTCCCAATTGGAAGTTGTCAGATGTGTAGCAGGCTGTCATCCAGTCCAAAGAGCCAAGGTTCGAGTTTGACAAACCAATTGTCAAGCCTTTTCCCGCAGCGCTTTTCAGCGGCTCTATAGAAGCTGTTTCACTGATGGGCGAAATTGCCAATCCGGCATAGCCCTGTGTGATGTATGTGTTAATCATTTCCACTTCTTTTGCAGCGTCGCTATTTGTGTTTCCGGGGAAAAACTCATAGCCGGCCGCTTCGGTTGCATTTTTATATCCCATTTGAAGCAGCTTCATGAACTGATCTTCTTGGAATACAACACCAGCAATTTTTTTGCTGGTTGCAGCGGGAGCGTCAGCAGCGGGCTCTTCGGCTGCCGGAGCCTCGGTTGCGGCAGGTTCTTCGGCTGCCGGAGCCTCGGTTGCAGCAGGCTCTTCCGCTGCCGGAGCCTCGGTTGCGGCAGGCGCTTCAGAAGGCGTTGCAGCCGGTTGACTGCAAGCAGCCAGGGAAACTACCATAATGGTAGCCATAACAATTAATAGTACTTTTTTCATTTGTTTCCTCCTTTGAATTATAGGTTTTATTCATCCCTGCATTGCAGGGAAACATGAACGAAATAATAGCGCTTTGCTCTGTACTGTAAAGCAAAATCAACCGAATTTGCTCCACTCTTCAAAAACAGCGCGCACATTGCCCGGGTTTGCGCCTATGCCAAATTCGCATTGCGCAATGGCGCCGCCGTTTTTCCAAAAGCAGTCATGCAAAGTGTGTACGGCCTCTTGGATTTCTTTGCGGTTGCCGTAAGGAAGCGTGTGCTGCCTGTCTACTTCTCCCCAAAAAGTGATATCGCCTTTGTATTTTTCCAACGCCCGTGGTCCAATGCAAAAAACTTGCAGATTAACGGCGTCTATTCCAATCTCAATCAAATGCGGTACAATTTTTTCTGTGTGCCCGTCCGAATGGAAGAATATTTTCTTGCCATGCTTTTTGGCAATGTCCGAATAATCGCGATACAAAGGCTTGATGATCTGCACCCATTGCTTGGGCGAAATCAGAAGATCCCTCTGCGTACCCCAATCATCCATAAAAAACAGCCCATCCACGTTTGTCTTTGCCCACACGGTAAGCATGCGGCAATAAAAATTGTGCATTTTTTCTATAAAATCAAACATCTTGGGTGGTTGGTATGCAAAATCCATAAACAATTGCTCTGTTCCTCTCAAAAATTGCAATCGCTCAAACGGACGTGCAAGGTCGCTGGACAAAACAAACTGGTCTGTAGATGCACAAAACTCATTTATCTTTGCTGTATCTATTGTCAACAGCTCTTCGGGAATATGAATATTCTTTGCATCGCTCCAGTCTTCCTCCACAATAACAGGGTGCTTTACTTCGCCAATAATGCCCTGCTGCAAATTGGAAAACACAGCGCCCCATTCATCAATATATTCACCCAGCTCATAAAAATCTCCCGTCACTTTGGGCGGATTCCTGTATTGCTTGTACGCAGGCGGAACCTCCACAATATCATCGGGGAAATCTTCCCTAATCTGCTTAAGCTGCTCTGGAAAGTGCAGCGAAGCATAGGGAAGCGCCCACATCTGTCGTGGCGCTCTGTTTGCCGTGTTGTGAAATTCCAATGTTTGTTTTACAAGTTCTCTTCTACCCATTGTGTGCCCCTTCTTGTTTATCCTATTCGCTTTTAAAAACGCGTTGCGATATTCATATAAGAATTTTCAAATCCACTCGCTTCAAAAATAGTTCCGCCATAAATTTCGTATTATATTTCAGAAATAGCATTCAACACTGTTGCGATTCCGCCAATTGCCCCGGCATCCACTCCAAAAGAGGCGCGTATTTTTTTCACTTGCCCAATACTTGTGAAATAGGGGTGAGATTCCAAACGATTTACAATTTCTTGAAACAAAAGTTTGCTTTTCGCAATGAAATCTCCGCCAAACACAATAATATCTGGCCCTAAAATGCCAATGATATTGATGAGCGAAATGCTCAAATACTCGGCACACTTTTTTATGGCGTTCACACAAGCTTTGTCGCGCTTCTCCGCGCCGTCTATCACTTGATCAAATGTAATTTCTGTTTGAAGATCCAGCACGCTGCTGTTGCCTTGCTGCACTTCTTCTTTTGCATAGCGGATTGCCGCCAGACCATTTGCCTGTGCTTCCAAACAGCCTTTGCTGCCGCAAATACAAGGATACCCCCCCACGCACACAGTGGTGTGCCCCAGCTCCATGCTGCAAAATTGATTTGCATGAAACAGATTGCCATTCATAATAAACCCACCGCCAATGCCAATCTCATAAACATTGACTTGGAAAATACGTTGAAAACCATTGCACTGGCCAAACCAATATTCACCCAATACCGCAGACTGTGTTTCTTTTTCTACATACGTTTTTATGGCTGTTTCTTTTTCTATCATTTCGCGGATGGGTGTATTGTGCCAGCCTTGCAGGTTGGGCGGGTTAATAATGCCCTCTTTGTCGTTGATTGGGCCGGGCATTGCCAAACCAATTCCCAACACCTGATGGCGCTCTATATGATTGTCTTGCATCATTTGATTGATAGACAAAGCCATGTCACCAATCACTTTGTTTTTTCCCTCTTCCAGATTAACTCGATAACGTTGTGTTGCCAAAAATTTTCCTTGAAAATCACTTAAAATACAAATCATCTGAGAGGTGTTTAGCTCTAGCCCAATTGCATAACCTGCCTTTGGGTTCAGCTCCAAAAGAATGGGCTTTCTGCCCCCTTCCGATTCCCCGCTGCCTTTTTCCAATATCCAGCGCGTACGAATCAGTTCCTCTGTTAGGTTGGTAATGGTGCCGGTGGTCAGCTTTGTTTTTTTTGCCAAATCTTTGCGAGAAATCAGGCCACTCTTACGAATGGCATTTAAAACATGTTGCTTGTTGATGGACTTCATTCTTTTGTTGTTAATCTTAGAATAATGAACCATGTATTACTCCGATGGTTGCGCAAGATTTTTTCGGCGGTTTTATTTTTTATGCAAACGACAATGCTGCCCTTCCGTTTGTCACACTAAATTTAGACAATAGTTTAACCATTAAATTAACTATTCCACACTTATCTTCCAATTCCTCCCTTCAATTTACTTTTTATATAAAATTTTTCTTATTTATTATTTTTTGTTTGTGTATTTGTGCGTTTTTCTGTTGCCGCGTCAATTTCTTTTGTTTGAATTGACAAAATAAAAATATGAAATATAATTGTTTCTATTGGATAAATACAATAACAGAGACTGAAAAAGCCACAATCGCAGATTATAGCAGTTTTAAAAACAAAATATTTAGGAGGATCAACCAATGCAAAACTTATTTGATGCTCGATTGCAGACTTTGCAAAAACGCATGACAGAGGAAGGTTATGATCTTTTGCTCGTTTGTGCGGATATTTACCGTCCGGGCAATACGGCATATTTTACCGGTTTGCACCAATGCGGTGCGGGAACCAGCCAAGCTTGGAGCATACTTCTTGTTACCCAGAAAGACTCCACACTTTTTGTGGGTTTTGAAATGGTTTCCGAAGGAAGAAAGCTGATTCCCAGCCAAACAAAAGTGGAACGTTCGGATGAAATAGAAAAAGCATTACGCGGTATTCATGTAAAAAATGTTGGCGTGATTGGTTTGAACATACTTTCTGTATCTACTTCTGAAAAGCTAAAGGCCGCTTTACGCATTTCAGATTGGCAAGACGCTTCCCGCCTAATGAATGAGCAAAGGATTGTAAAATCCGCAGAAGAAATTCAAGCGATGAAAGCAGCCTTCCGCGCAAGCGACGAGGGATTCAAAGCTGCAATTTCGGCAGTAAAGGAAGGTGCCTCGGAAAAAGAGATTGCGGCAGCAGCGGCAATTGGTATCATTCAGGCAGGCGCCAAACCGGGGTTTTGGCCAATGGTGCATGCGGGCACAAATACCGGAAACGCAATGCAATCACCCTCGGACAATGTGGTAAAAAAAGACAACATTGTTATGATAGACCTTGGCGCATACGCAAACGGCTATTATTCCGACAACACCCGAACGGTGCTGTTTCAAGCCACAACACCCAAGCTGATACAGGTGGTGCAGACCTGCCAAGAAGCCATGAAAGCCGGATTTGCCGCCGCAAAACCCGGCCGACCAATTAGCGAGGTGGAGTGGGCAGTGCGCAATGTTATCACGGAAAACGGCTTTGGCGAATACATCGTTCACAACGTTGGCCACGGAATTGCTTATGATGCGGAAGAAGAGATGCCCATAGGCCCAACCAGCGAGCTCATTATGCGTGAAGGCATGACCTTCACAGTAGAACCGGGCATTTATATTCCAAACGAATGTGGATGCAGACTGGAAGAAGCTATTTACCTTACGGCGGATGGCTGCGAGGCATTTAGCCAATTCCCAATAGAGAATCGTTTGGATTGACGCTGATTTCAAATAAAAAAGGGACAAAGTCGCTTTTTTATTGCGGCACGCTTTATGCGGGTGTAGTCCAGTGGCGGGGCAATGGCTTCCCAAGGCGAATGTCGCAAGTTCGAATTCCATCACTCGCTCCAAAATTTATAAAAAGGGAATTGATTATTCGATTCTTTTTTTATATGCTAAATATAGCATTTCAAAGCCCATAAGCGATTTTGCAACCAATAGTTGCATATTTGAAATGTAGATTTGGTAGATGCAACCGAAACAAAGAGGTATATTTATTTTATAAAACTGTACTGGAAGGGAGCATATAATTGAACATTATAATTGCCAACAGATTAAAAAATCTTCGTAAAGAAAGAGGCCTTTCCCAAGAGGAATTGGCTGAAAAATTAGGGCTTAGCCGCCAAGCTGTTTCAAAATGGGAGCGTGCGGAATCGGCACCTGATACAGATAATTTAATTGCGCTTGCTAATTTATACGAGATTTCGGTAGACTCACTGCTTTTCGACTCAGAAAAAACCGATCATAGGGACACCTTTTCCAAGGCCAAGGATGATCAATCACGAAATGAAGATGAAAAAAAGCGCAAAGGTGGAATGTTCCTGTTTCCGTATCCAGTTGTTACGGTGATTCTGTTTTTTGTTTTGACTTTTACGAATACGGGTGGCGGTCTAGCATGGTTGATCTATTTTACGATCCCAATTTATTATGGCATTGCCGAAATAATTTATAGAAAGAAAAAAAGTCAGTTTAAAACTTGCAAGACAATAAAAGAGGATGGATTTTCCTTTGGCCAATGATATATCCATACAATTCGGATGAATTAAAAGCAATACTTGTCTTTAATTGAGATTGGTATAAGTGTTTCAACGTTTGTCGTTATCACTACCCAATCCACCAGCATGATGCCACTGCCATGTCGCGCTTCTACTCATAGTAGAGGTGCGGCTTTTTTATTGTTTTAAGCTTCTTCTTGAAACAATGCATCGTTTTTTTGCTTAGAAATGCTATAATACAATGGGGTGTGTTGCGGTGCCCATGAAGAAATAAATATAGGTGGTATGGATGAAAATTTCAACAAAAGGCAGGTATGCGCTGCGTATGCTGATAGACTTGGCAGAGCACAAAGATGCAGGATACATTGCCTTAAAAGATATTGCAGAACGTCAGGGGATTTCCAAAAAATATTTGGAGCAAATCATTCCTCTTTTCAACAAATCCGGGGTTTTGCGTGCAAATAGAGGATACCAAGGTGGGTATATGCTGGCAAAGCCCGCACACCAATATACCGTGGGGCAAATTCTTAGAATTACAGAGGGCAACCTTTGCCCGGTCAGCTGTCTGGAGGACGAGCAAAACAGATGCAGCAGAAGCAGCACCTGCAAAACATTGAAGATGTGGAAAGGTTTGGACAAAGTAATTTCGACGTATTTGGATGGCATTACACTGCAAGATTTGATGGATGACACTGCGGAATTGGGGATTTATCATATATAGAGCAATACCGCATAAAATGGGCACACAGCTATTGTATGCCTGTTTGCAGGATATGGCTTATCATATGAATTTGCACAATTTTTTGTAGAACCAGTATATCCTAAACCCGGGCTTGACAAATCAAAAATAAGAACTATATAATAGACGTGTAATAAATAACTTTCAAAATCAACAACCCCGTAGCAGAGACTACGTGGTATGTTGGATACAAAATGTAGAATTTATGAGTTCTATACGGGGTATTGAACCCTGATGTGTAATAAAAAGTTTGTATTCAATCAGCATATAAAAAACAAATGAGTGTATCGTGAAAGTGAGGAGAACGAAATGAATTCGCGCGAGAGAATTAGTCAAACGTTAAACCACAAACAGCCTGATAGGGTTCCAATAGACTGTGGTGGCCACAGATCCAGCAATTTCTCTATCAATGCTTATAAAAATCTTCGTCAGCATCTGGGGCTGGCGCCAGATACGCTGTATGTATATGACGTAATACAGCAGTTGGTCATTCCCGGCGATGATATTGTGGAATTATTTGGCATTGATGTAATAGATTTGGGCAGGGATTTCAGAAAAAATGAAAGCTACTGGAAGGACTGGGTGCAGCACGATGGCACACAGGTAAAAATTCCTCGTTTTGTAGATTTGCGCCGCGAAGGTGATGCGATTTGGATGTACAATGCCAAGGGAAAGCGCACGGCTGTTCAAAAAGAAAGCTGCCTGTACTTTGAACAAATTGTTTTCCCGCGTGAAAATGATTTAAGCGATGATTTTTCCAATTTGGAAGACCAATTTCACGATGTGATGTGGTTTGATGTGGGGGTGCCGCCTGCGCCGTTGGGCTTTGAGGGCGAGGATATGAAACTGCGTCAGGAATCGGCAAAGGCGCTTCGGCAAAGTACCGACAAAGCCATTTATGGCTTGTTTGGCGGAAATTTTTACGAGGCTGCACAAATGATATTCAAAATAGACAATGCGCTGATCAATTTGGCTGCCGAGCCTGCGTTGATGCATGGATTTTTGGATAAATTGCTGGAAATTCACAAAAAGAACCTGAAAAATTATTTGGATGCATGTGGAGACGAAATTGATGTATTGGGCGTGGGTGATGACTTGGGAATGCAGGCAGGCCCGCAAATATCGCCCAATATGTACCGCGAGTTTTTTAAACCACGGCATGCGGAGCTATGGAGCTATGCAAAGCAGCTGAAACCGCATATCAAGCTGTGCTTGCATTCTTGTGGCGGTATAGAGCCATTGCTGGCAGATATCATTGATGCCGGTATGGATGCGGTAAATCCTGTGCAAATTAGCTGTGACGGCATGGACCCGCAGCTTCTGAAGCAAAAGTATGGCAAAGACATTACCTTCTGGGGTGGTGGCTGCGATACCCGCGATGTGCTTCCCAACGGCACACCGCAGCAGGTAAGGGATCATGTGCGCCGAAACCTAGATATTATGTTTAAGGATGGTGGCTATGTGTTCCAGCAGGTGCACAACATTGTGTCCAACGTGCCACCGGAAAATATTGTTGCTATGTTTGAGACAGTGCGCGAATATGCCAAATAGGCTGCACAAGGAATAGTATAGCGGAAATGAGAGGAAAAAAACGGTTGAAACTATTGAATTTCGGTTCGCTGAATGTAGATTATGTATATAGTGTGCGGCAGTTTGTTCGTGCGGGAGAAACCATTGCCAGTACAAACAGATCCATTTTTAGTGGTGGCAAGGGCTTAAACCAATCTGTAGCCATGGCCAAAACCGGTGTGGAAGTGTACCACGCTGGCATGGTGGGCAGTGATGGCGCCATTCTAATAGAAACGCTTGAACAAAATGGTGTAAATACATCATATATAGAGCAGATGGATGCACCCAGTGGCCATACGGTCATTCAGGTGGATGCCAGTGGGCAAAACTGCATTATTGTGTATGGCGGCACCAACCAGATGATAAGCAAAGACTATATCGACAAAGTACTGCAAAATTTCTCTGAAGAGGACTATCTTCTGGTGCAAAATGAAACCAACCATATTGCCTATGCCATACAAAAGGCGCACGAAAAAGGAATGACTGTGTTGCTGAACCCATCGCCCTGTGACGAAAGTGTTTTGGAATTGCCGCTAAATTTGGTGGATTATTTTATTGTAAACGAGATAGAGGGCGGTATTTTGTCGGGTGCCAAAAAGCATGAGGATATCATTCCGCTGATGGCACAAAAATACCCCCAAGCGCGTATTGTGCTTACAATGGGGGAAAAGGGCTCCCTGTACTACGATGGAAAGCAAACATACCAGCAGCAGGCGTTTCCTGCCAACGCTGTGGATACCACGGCAGCGGGGGATACCTACCTAGGCTATTTTGTATATGGATTGCTGCACCACTCCAGCCCGGAAAATATGTTGCTGCTGGCATCCAAGGCGGCTTCCATCACAGTATCCAGAAAAGGGGCGGCGGCTTCCATACCCAAGCTGAATGAAGTGCAAGCCAGTTTAAACGCAGAATAATATCATTTCCAGATAGAAAAGGCTGCAAGCGCAACTTTTCTATCTGGGCATAAAGCTTGTGTCAAATATTTTTTTGGGGTTTATTCAAACGATTGACTTGATGAAATATTTATGATAGCTTAATAGTAATCTTCAAATGAAAACAAACTAGAACAAAACAGCGAACAGCGCAAAAGACAGTAAAAAAGCCAAGAGAAAGTATATGCAAACAATGGTTACCCTAAAAGATGTTGCCAAAAGAGCCGGTGTTTCTGCCAGCACAGTGTCCTATGTGTTGAATGGAAAAAAGAAAGTGAAGGAAGAAACATGTGCAAAAATTTACAAGGCAGTAGCCGAGCTGAATTATTCGCCAAACCGTGCAGCGCGTAGCCTAAAAACCAGCCAAAGCAATACCATTGGCGTTATGATAAACAACCTAAGCGACCTGTTTTTTATAGATATTATACGGGCAATAGAAAATACAGCTCAAAATTATCAATACAACGTAATCCTTTGTGATGCGATCAACTCTGAAGAGCGGGAGCTAAAGAATTTAAACAGTCTTTTAAGCCAAAGAATAGATGGGTTGATTTTTGCGGGTACGGGCAAAAACCCTTCCCTGCATTTGCGAGATTTAGATATACCAGTTGTAACGTTAGACCGCTCTGCGGGCAGTGGCGATGGTTCTATTTATGTAGACAATGTGAAGGGCGGAGAGCTGGCTACAGAGTATTTGATACAAAAAGAAAAATTGCCCATAGCTATTATTACCTACTCCACATTAATTACCACATTTTTCGATAGAATGTTTGGCTACAGGAAGGTGCTGGAAAAGCACAACGTGCCTTATGATGAAAGCCTGGTGGTGGTAACAGAATTTGGAACCCATGACGAGGGATATAAAGCCGTTTCGGAATTGTTTCGGCGAGGGGTGAACTTCAAATCCATTTTTGGCGTGAATGATATGCTGGCGCTGGGTGCTATGAGAGCACTGGTGGAAAGAAACTACAGCATACCAAACGACATTGCTGTGGTGGGCTATGACGATATACCCATTGCAAAATTCTTTGTTCCTGCGCTTACCACAGTGCAGCAGCCACAATACGAAATGGGGAAACGCGCCACGCAGTTGTTGCTTAAAATGATTATGAAAGAACCACTGGATCAAACAGAAAAGTCTATTGTACTGGAGCCCGCATTCATCCAACGAGAAACAGTATAGTGAACTAAGCGTTGTATAAATTGTACAAAGTATACATTTTGCACCGTTTTAGTCAAACGTTTGAACAAAATATTTTTCTGAGAGTGAAATCAAATTTTGGATACAATCCAAAACAAAATAATGCACAAAAATGAGGAGGATGTAAAATGAAGAAAGTAGTACTTTTGGCACTGGTGGTTGTTATGGCTTGCTCTATGATGTTGGCAGGCTGTGCAAATGCACCCGCACCCGCAGCAGCGGCAGACCCAGCAGCGGCGGCAGAACCCGCAGCAGCAGATCCGGCGGCGGCAGAGCCCGCAGCAGCAGAACCCGCAGCGGCAGACCCAGCAGCGGCAGACCCAGCAGCGGCGGCAGAACCCGCAGGCGATGGCGCTACCTCGGTAGAAGGCAGCAAGGATGTAAAACTGGCATTGGTGCTGCATGCGCTGAACAGCTCGTTCTTTGCAAAAATACAAGAGGGCGCTATGCAGGCAGGTAAGGATTTGGGCATTACAGTGGATGTAATGGCACCGGCTACACCCAACCAGCTTACAGAGCAGGTAAACATGATTGAATCTTGTATTGCGGCAGGTTACGATGGCATTGCTACCGTAACATGGGACGAAGAAGGCTTTAACGATGTGATTCAAAAAGCAAAAGACGCAGGCATTGCTGTTGTTGGCATCAATCAGGATGCCCCAAACAGTGGCAGAGAAGCGTTTATCGGTCAGGACAATGAGGAAGCAGGCTTTATGCTGGGCAAGCATATGTTTGGCGAAGTAATGGCGGGCGAAGGTAAGTTTATCATTGCCAACTGTGCGCCTACCAATACGGCACTGATGGCTAGGGAAGCAGGCATTCAACGTGCATTGGCGGAATACCCCAACATTGAATATGTGGAAACTGTAGATATTGGTACAGACCTAACAGGCGCAGTGGGCGTAATTGAAAATGCCTACATTGCAAACCCAGAGGTAACAGCTTTCTTGGGAGTGGATGTATACAGCGAAGCAATTGGTACCTTTATTGCCTCTCAGGGCTTGGAAGGCAAAGTGTATGGCGCAGGTTTCGACCTGACAGAGGGAACTCTGGAGCATATCAAGAACAATGCAATGCAGCTTACAGTTGGCCAAAACCCCTTCCTGCAAGGCTACTACCCCATGGTACAAATGTTCCTAACAAAGGCCTATGGGTATGCACCGCTGGATATGAACACAGGCGCTTTGCTTGTTACAAAGGACAATGTAGACGCGCAGAAGCCCGAATAAAAAACAAAACAGATTGGGATGAGGGGTCGGCCGGTGGTCGGCTCCCATCATCTATTATGAGGTGTAAATGATGGAAAAAGGTTTACAGATGCACGAAAAGAAAAAAGTAAGGATGTTTCGTGAGTTTGGCGTTCTAATGGTTTTGGTAGGCATTATTATCATTTTGTCTGTGGCAACGCCAACCTTTCTAAACCCCCTAAATATTATAAACGTTGTGCGGCAAACGGTGGAAATTGCTGTTATGGCAATTGGTATGACATTTGTGATTGTGGCGGCGGAAATTGATTTGTCCGTTGGTTCTATTTTTGGCGCAACGGCAATGCTGGCCGCAATGATACTGAAAAGCGGCGCAAACCCCACACTGGCATTTTTGGCCTCCATTGGAATGGGCGTGGGCATTGGCTTTGCAAATGGCTTCCTTTCCACAAAGGCACGCATGCCCGCATTCATTGTAACGCTGGGTACCATGCAGCTTTTGCGCAGTGTGGCATATGGTATTTCGGATGGAAAAAGCATCAGCGCTTTCCCTGCGGAAAGCTTGAATAGCTGGGTATTTCAAATGGGCGGCAGCATTGGCCCCATTCCTGTGCAGGTAATTGTAATGGCTATTATGTATGCTGTGGCCATTGTGGTGCTGAAAAAAACAAAGTTTGGTTTCGATACCTATGCAACGGGCGGCAACAAACGTGCTGCTATGCTGGGGGGCATTAATACCGACAGGGTAAAAACAATTTGCTTTATGATATCCGGTGCCATGAGCGCATTTGCAGGAATGATTAGTATTGCATATTTAAAATCTGTTCCCACAACCGCCGGGGTTGGCAGAGAGATGGATGTAATTGCTGCTGTTATTCTGGGTGGTGCGGCGCTGAATGGTGGGCGTGGCAGCATATTGGGCACTTTAATTGGCGCAGTGATTATGAGTGTTATAAAAAATGGCATGGTGCTGCTAAGTGTGCCGGCATTCTGGCAGTCTGGTTTTATTGGCGTGGTTATTTTGCTGGCAGTGTTGCTGGACACATGGATTACACAGTCCGGAAAAAACAAGTGAGGTGACCTATATGCAGCCTTTGATTGAATTTAAAAATATAACAAAGAAATTTGGCGGAACCACAGCGCTAAACGATGTGTCCTTTGCCATACAAAAGGGTGAAGTGCATTGCCTGTGTGGCGAAAATGGTTCGGGGAAATCCACACTGATTAATATATGCGGTGGTGTAATTACCCCCACCAGCGGCGCGGTGTGGGTGCATGGCAAGCAACAAAAAATTAGCAGCGTGCCCAAATCCGAGCATTTGGGTTTTCAGGTGGTGCATCAAGAGGTGCCGCTGTGCATGAATATGTCTATAGCTCACAATATTTTTATGGGTTCTCCGGAAAGCATGAAGGGTCTTTTTATCAACGAAGCCTATATGAGGGAAAAAACACAGGAGTTGCTGGATATGTTCCGGCTGAAACTGCACCCGGGTCAGTTGGTGGAAACGCTAAGCATAGCGGAGCAATCTATTATACAAATAGCCAAAGCAGTTTACTTCGAGCCGCAAATACTCATTTTGGACGAGCCCACAGCCTCGCTTACCAATGACCAGCGCGATGTGATGTTTGAAATTGTGCAGAAGCTGAAAGTGGAACGGGGCACCACCATTATTTATGTTAGCCACCGGCTGGAGGAAATTATGGAGCTGGGCGACAGCATAACGGTGTTGCGGGATGGGCACTATATTGATACAAAAAAAGTATCCGATGTTACGATTGACCAGTTGGTTACCATGATGGTAGGCAGAGAGCTAATTGCAGAGGAGAATGTACCCTGCTGTGCAACCAAGGAAGTGCTTTTGAAGGCCGAGAATTTGTGCCAAACCGGAAAGTTCAGCAATGTTTCGTTTCAGTTGCACAAAGGCGAAATTTTGGGCTTTGGCGGGTTTGTGGGCGCGGGCAGAACAGAAGTGCTGATGGCGTTGTTTGGCGATACAAAGCTGGATAGTGGCAGTATAGAAATTGAAGGTAAAAAAATCAATATAAAAAAACCGGCAGACGCCATAAAACATGGCATTAGCTTAATTCCCGAAAACCGACGCGACGATGCGCTGATTCCCGAAATGTCTATCAAGCAAAATGCCCAACTGGTGGTTTTGAACGAGGTGGTAAAGGGGCTGCTGGTAAACAATCAAGAAGCATCCAAACTGATGGATGAAATGATGGAAAAATATAGAATTAAAGCAGGCGATGTGAATCATTCTGTTATGTCGCTGTCTGGCGGAAACCAGCAAAAGGTGGTAATTGCCAGATGGATTAGCAATCATCCCAAAATATTGCTTTGTGACGAACCCACGCGGGGGATAGATGTGGGTGCCAAAGCGGATGTTTATAAAATATTGAGGGATATAGCAAAGCAGGGCATTGGTATTATTGTGGTAAGCTCGGAACTGCCCGAACTTTTGCTGCTGTGCGATAGGCTGGTGGTGATGCACGAGGGCAAGGTAACTGGCGAACTGACAAGGGAAGAAGCATCGGAGCAAGCTGTTATGCGCTATGCGGCGGCTATTGTGGGATAATACCAAGTTCTGATAGAAATTGTTTTGCGCCCGCGCCTACGGCGCGAATCAAAAACATAAGGCGAATTCCACCGTTGGTGGAAGATCGGCTACTCTGAAGTATGCATGTTTTTGATTATGGCATGGTATAGCAGGAAGGGAATCTATGGATACGCGAAGCCATCTGAGAGAAATTGCAAGACAGCTAAAGGACGCTGCCTCTCACGACAAGTGGGCAAAGGTGAAAGAACTTTGGGCCAGCAAAAATGCACTGAAGAAAACACGCCCACTTATCCTATGCACTTTGCCAAGCGAGGCGTGGGAAGAACTGATAACCTACGAGGACTGCCGCACAGAAGACCCGTTTTTGCGGGAATACGAGCTGTTTATACTGCGCCAGCTTTACCGTGCAAAGTATTTGCACGATGATGAAGTTTTGGAGCCTGTTTTGTACGCTCCATTTGTGTATCGGTTTTCCGACTGGTATAATGGAAGGCGGCGCCCTTATTCTGGGAATCGGTACAAAGCCGAAAGTTTTCACCCCGTGATTCTAGAATATAGTGATTTAAATAAGATACAAAAGCCCAAACTGGTGGAGGTGGACGAAAAGAAAAGCCAGCGGCAATATGAGCTGTTGCAAGATATGTTTGGCGATATTTTGCAGGTAAAGCAAGGCTTGCCCACCACTTCGGATACCGATAGCTATGTGAAAGGCTGGGGCTACAGTGCAATAGATATACTGTGTGAGCTGCGGGGGATGGAGCATCTGTTTTTAGATATGCTGGCCGAGCCGCAGTTTGTGCACGATGCCATGGAACTGATTACGCAGGGCATTGCACAGTACAAGCAAACCATACAGGAACAGGGATGGCTGCGGTTGAACAATATGAGCTACGTGCGCGGTGCAAACACACCGCTGGGTTCCAATGGGCTTTCCATTTCCAAGGAATTGCCGCAGAAGGATTTTGATGGAACGGTGCGCTACCGCGATTTGTGGGGCTACTCTATGGCACAGGAATTTTCGGAAGTATCGCCCCAGATGCACAGTGAGTTTGTGCTGCCCTATCAAAAAAGGCTAACCGATGATTTTGGATTGCTTTCTTATGGATGCTGCGAATCTAACGATAAAAAATGGCAACAGATCTTTGAAACCTTTCACAATTTAAGGGAGGTTTCTGTTAGTCACGTTGCAGATTTGGACATCGCGGCAGATAACATACAGGACAAATATGTATTTTCGTGGAAGCCCAATTGCTCTGTAATTGCTACCTATCATGAAGAAGAGATTCGCCAGCAGCTGAAAACCGGTTTCGAGAAAACCAAGGATTGCCATGTGGTTTGCTGCCTGCGCGACAATATTACGCTGTTTGGGCATGCAGAGCGCGTGGCGCGCTGGACAGACATAGCAATGGAGCTGGCGCTAGACTATCAATAAACACAATAAGTATTAAGAAGGGATTTGGCAACAGGTGGCTACGGGCATGTAGCAATGCCAATGAAAAACCACCGCGGCTAAGGCATATAGCAAACATGAAAAAGACGCAATTATTGAATTCAGAATTATCTTATATTATATCTAAAATGGGGCATACCGATACCATATGCATTGGTGATGCAGGGCTGCCGGTTCCCCAAGGGGTGCAGCGTATCGACCTTGCTATTGTTCGGGGCATTCCCGCTTTTTTGGAGGTGCTGGAAGCCGTTTTAAGTGAACTGGCTGTAGAAGAAATTACTGTAGCTGCTGAAATAGAAACACAAAACCCCGCCTTGCTGAATGAAATAAACAAGCGTTTTGAGGGTGTAGAAAAAAACCTTGTTCCTCATGCACAGTTTAAGGACAGAACAAAAAACTGTGTAGCTGTAGTACGAACGGGCGAATGCAAAAGTTATGCAAACATCATATTGCATGCAGGTGTTGCTTTTTAGCAAATCGTATATTTCTGGAGGTACAAATGATGAACCTTTCACAAAAATATGGGCATGTTCGTCAGCATTACGATGCATGGTGGCAGGCAAAGGGCAGTGTGCTAAACATAAACATAACAGAACAAAGCGCTGCGGACGAATACGACAATACCAACTGGAAAGCGGCGCAAAGCAGCCCGGAATATTACAAAAAATATCATACAGATGCAAAATTTAACGCTGCAGAAAACCTAGCGCGAATTGACAACACTGTGCGAATGGGCGACACGCTTCCGCTGGCCATGTCCGACTATGGCACCATTTCGCTTGCGGCCTATCTGGGTTGTCGGGTGGAATTTGGGGCAGACACAGTTTGGTACTATCCTTTTATGGAGGATAGCCGAATGGACGAGGCGCTTGTTTTTGATCCAAATGCCATTTGGTGGCAGAAAAATATGGCCATTCTAGCGGAATTGAAACAATATGAGGAACGCGTTTTTATTGGCTCTACTGCAATGTCGCCAGGACTGGACTGCCTGTATCAAATACGTGGTGCAGAGGCGTTGCTAATGGATTTGGCCAGCCGCCCCAGCTGGGTGCATGAAAAGTTGCAGCAAATTCAGCAGGCCTACTTTCAGGCGTTTGACTTAATTTACCAGCAGATAAAACGAGAGGATGGCAGCATGGTGTTTGGTTATTTTTCGCTGTGGGGGCAGGGCAAAACCACGCAAGTGCAATGCGATGTTTCCGCATTGATCTCGCCTGCCATGTTTCAAGAGTTTGAATTGCCCTACTTAACCAATATATGCAACCGTATGGAAAATACGCTGTACCATTTGGATGGCACGCAGGCAATGGTACATTTGGATTCTCTGCTGGCTATTCCCACGTTGAATGGCATAGAGTGGTCGCCGCAGGCAGGCATTGAAACCGGCGGAAATCAGTGCTGGTACAGCCTGTACGAGAAAATACTATCCAGTGGCAAAGCGCTGCAAGTGGTGGAGGCAACTGCGGAAGAAACGGTGCAGTTGTTTCGGCACTTTGGTTCTGGCGGAATTAATGTGATGACAGCCCCCATGACAGTAGCACAAGCGGAATGGATGCTGGAACAAGTGGAACAATATCGCTAAATTATACTGATCCCTGATAAAAATATCGCAAAAGCGATATTTCTATCACTGCCATACG
>CAZQBV010000035.1:0-24476 GCA_964592125.1 uncultured Christensenella sp. | reverse complement strand
AAACTATGCCTACGAAATCATACGAGATGGGTTTGCATTTTTAAAAGAATTTGAAGAACCAGCGGAAACTGCGCGGCAAGCTTTGATGGAGCCGCTGATAAGGCTGCGGTACTGCGCTAAAATGGCGAAATCTGCAAGGGAGACTGTGGAATGCGTTACAGCGTATATGGCAGAGCTGGACATCCGAAAAAAGGTGGAAGAAGCAGTTGCCGAGATGCGGCAGCAAGGGCAGTTGGAAAGTGCGGATTATACAGAGCAGGCATATGAGAGAATGAATGCACTTTTGGAACAGGCTGCCGAATTGCCCGGGATGGAGAAATCCGGAAAGAAACTGGTGCGGATGCTGAAGGCGGGTATGCTGGCAGAGGAGATTAGCGTGATTCCACCTGCATTGGACGAGGTGCTGTGTGGGGATATTTCCGGAACGTATCTTCCCGGCATAAAAATATTGTTTGTATTGGGTTTAAATGAAGGTGTGGTGCCCAACTACAGCCGTGCACCGGATGTATTTACTGAAGCGGAGCGAGAACTGATACTGGGAAACTTAGTGGGGCTGAACCACACGGGCAGTATGGACAAAGAGAAGCTAGCCATACTAAAAGCGTTCTCGCGTCCCAAAGAGAAACTGTACCTAAGCTATATAGAGGATGGCAAGATGCAAAAATCTCCCCTGTTGGAGAGGTTGCAAGCCATGTTTGAAGGCATTCGGATCAATGAAATGAAAAAAATTGTGCCGCTTTTGGCACGCAATGCCTTTGAACTAACAGCCAAGGGGATGAGGCTGGTTGCAGACGGCACACAGGTGGAAGCGGGATGGCAATCTGTGGCAGCATCTGTATTGGTGGAAAGTGAATTTAACGATAGGCTGGGGGTGTTGCAACGCGGGTTGGAAAGCAGCAACACGGCAAGGCGCGTTCGCGATGGCGCGGCATTGTATGGCGAATTCAAAGCATCGGCAACGCGGGTGGAAAGCTATTATGCCTGCCCGTACAAGCATTTTATGAACTATGGCATACGTGCCTATGTGCCACGGGAACACACTGTGAATCAGCTGGATGTGGGAAGCTATGCGCACAATGTGCTGGACATGATTTCCAAGGAGATCACGCAGGCGGACGCAAGCTGGCGGGAGCTGGATAAAAACCAGTTTGCAGAGATATTGGACACCTGCACGCAAAAAGCGAGAGAGGCACAGCCCAAATATTTGCTGAATCGGCATAACGAGACTGTGTTGGGCGCGGTGGAAAATGATGTGCGCATTGCAGCGCATATGATACGCGAGCAGTGCATGCAAGGGGAACTACAGCCTTATGCTACGGAACAATATTTTGATGTACAGGGTGTGCAAGGTGTTGTGGATAGGATAGATGTGGCACAGCTGAATGGCAAAAACTATTTTTCCATTGTGGATTATAAAACGGGAGCGCGGGATTTTGACATCAATCGTTTGGCGGCGGGGCTGGATTTGCAGCTGGTCATTTACATTATGGCGGTGTATCAGTTGCTGGGCGCGGAATATGCCTTTGCAGGGGCAAACTATATGCGTATTTATGGTGCGTTGCGTGAGCGGCAAGAGGCGTTGGCGCCGTTGTACCGAATGCGTGGCATAGAAGGTGTGGCTGCGGATGTGGCGGCACAATTGTATGGCAGGGAAGGCAATGGCTTGTTTTCTGTGAACTGTCAAATTACAAAGGGCGGGGAGTACTACGCTACCTCGGCACAACGCTATTTTGCAGAGCACGAACTGAAAGTGCTGGTGCGTTATGTGGAAACACTCATTCAGCGCGCGAAAGAGGAAATTGCATATGGAAGCAATGCCATATTGCCTGCATACGACACCAAAAACGGATTGCCTTGTGATTATTGCGACTATGCCGGCGTGTGTATGTTTGACAAAACCGATGCTGCCTCGCCACTTAGGCCGGTGGAGCGAATGGGCAGGGATGCAGCACTGGAAGCCATGGAAAACGCAATGGAGGAAAGCTGATGCAGTATACGGAGAAGCAACGGCGGGCAATAGAGACTGCCAGCGGTACGGTGCTGGTATCTGCCGCGGCGGGCAGTGGCAAAACCAGTGTGCTGGCACGGCGTGTGGCGCGTCTGGTAGAGCAGGGGGCAGATGTGCGCGAAATGTTGGTGATGACATTTACCAACGCAGCGGCTGCAGAAATGCGATTGCGGATAGCCAAGGAACTTTACAGTGCTTCGGTAACGGCGCAAGACAGGCGGCTGGTGGAGCAATCTGAATTGGCAGGGGCTGCGGATATTTGCACGTTCCACAGCTTTTGTGCAAAAACGGTACGGGAAAACTATTTGCATGCAGATGTATCGCCGGATTTTAGAATATTGGCAGAGGACGAAGCAGCATCGTTACGAATGAACACACTGCGTGAATTTTTTGATTTGTTGTACGAACAGCAGGATGCAGGCTTTTTGCGTTTGTTGGCGCGTTTTACTACGCGAGCAGAGGATAGGCAGCTAATGCAAATGCTGTTGCGTGTTTATGAGGGTATGCTGGGGCAGCCTCAGCCCTACGATTGGGCACTGCAATCCGTAGCCATGCCACAGGAGGTATACATTGCGGGGCTAAAGGAAGTGTATGCGGAAATGTTGTTGGGCAAGCTGCAGGATGCACTGGCACTGATGCAGCTGGCTTGCACTGTGGCAGAGGAATATAGTGAAGCGCAGGCGCTGGCAGATACAGTGGCAATAGAAACACTGGAGGATATGCTGGCCTGTGCGCAGGGCACGGATATTGTGGAGGCGATGGAGTGCTTTGGTGAGTTTAAAATACCTGCTATTGTGCGTGGGGCAGACCCTGCGATTCGGGAAATATCCGGAGAATGGCGTACTACCGCCCGAAAAAACCTGAAAGAGTTTCTGGAAGATACGGTGTACTGTACATTTGAAGCAGAAGTATCGCAACAACTAGAGCACACACAACAGGATGTGCAAGAAATGGTGCGTTTGATTCGCATTTTTGACAAGATGTACGCGGCACAAAAAAAGGAAAGAAACGCACTGGATTACGAAGATTTGCAGCACAAGGCACTGGAAGCACTGCGGCAAAACGGTGCGCAATATCAGCAAAAATATGCCTATCTTTTTGTAGATGAATATCAGGACACAAACCCTGTTCAGGATGAAATAATAAACCTGATACACCACAGTGGAAATAAGCTGTTTATGGTGGGAGATATCAAACAGAGCATTTACCGATTTAGGCAGGCCGACCCGGGTATCTTCCGGCGCAAAGCGCAGAATTTTAGGCAAACGGAAAATGGCGGAGAAATGATTGTGATGAATGACAATTTCCGCAGTGCAGGAAGCGTGATAGATGCAGTTAATTTTGTGATGGGCTGCGTGATGAGTGAACGTTTGGGGGAAGTGACCTATTGCGAAGAGGAGGAACTGAGCAAAACAGCCGAGGGAGGAGATGTGCGGGTGCTGCTTTGCACCGTAAATGAGGAAGAGGATGAGGAAGAGAGCGTATCCGCCCATATGGCGCAGGCCGAAATGATTGCGCAAAGCATTGCACAGGTGCTGCGGGATGGAGTGACAGACAGCAGAACAGCGAAGCCCCGTCAGATTGGCTATGGGGATATTGCTGTGCTGATGCGTTCCCGATCGGAACTGACAGGCGAAATAAAGCGTGCGCTGGATGTGCGTGGCATTCCCTGCGTGATTTCCATGAAGCAGGTGCGGGACATTCCGGAAGCGGAGCTGTTTGTAAACCTGCTGCGCGTGATAGAAAACCCAATGCAGGATGTGCCGTTGCTTTGTGTATTGCGTTCCTATATTGGCAACTTTGACGAAGAGGATTTTGCTGCAATTCGTCTGACGTACAATGATAAAAGACCTTTCCACATGGCGGCAACACAATATGCGGAAGAGAATGAGAATGCACTGGGTAGAAAGTTACAAGCTTTTTTTGAAGAACTGGAAACGCGGACACAGCAGTGCCGTGCGTTGCCGCTGATGGACTTTATACGCAGCTTGGTAGAAGAGTATGATTTTTATGTGTATTTGATGAGCGTGCGCGGCGGGAACAGCAAGCGTGTGATATTTGAAGAACTGCTGGCACTAATGGGAACGTTGGTGGAGCTAAGTGGCAACAGCCTGTATGGTCTGCTGCGTGAACTTGCCGAAATAAAGAAACGAGATGGGGGCTATGTGCAGTCTTCAGAAAGCGCTCGGCAGGCAGACTGTGTGCAGATTATGACAATACACGGTTCCAAAGGATTGGAATTTCCCGTGGTGTACCTTGCAGGAATGAACAAACGTTTCAACATGAAGGACAGCAACGAAAGTTTTCTATTGCACAGCGAATATGGCGTTTCGGCCAGCTATGTAGATGAAATAAGTAGGGAAAAATATGAGACGGTGGAGCGCAGCATATTGCGCTATAGAATAGCCTGTGAAAATAGATCGGAAGAATTGCGGATGCTTTATGTAGCAATGACACGAGCAAAGGAATGCCTGTACATTACTGGCTATGTGAAGGACAAAGAGCGGCAGTTTGAGAAGTGGGGGGCACTTTCCGGAAGATACGACAAGGCAAGCTGCATGCTGGACTGGGTGATGGCGGCGAATATGCAGGGGAAGGCCATTGAAGTAGAGGTTAATACGGTTTTGCCTACAGGGGAACAAACAAAGATTTTTGATTTTGACCAGTGGAAACAAAGTATGTTGGAAGAGAAACATCCCTTGGAATTGATTTCATTACCGCAAACAGAGCGCATTCCTGCAAAGGTGTCGGTAAGTGCAGTAAAGCGCTCGCAGCAGCCGGGCATAAGGTCTTTTCTGCAACCCCAAAAAGTGGAGGAAGAAGAGATAACGGGTGCGCAACTGGGAACGCTGGTGCATGGAATGATGGAGCATATTGTGAAAAATGGAGGTGCCTTTGAAGCGGAAGCACAAAGGCTGCTAGAGGCAAATCTTGTTTCGCCAAAAGAGTACGAAGCATTGCTGAAAAACCGTGCTATGGTGGAGGGATTCCTGCAAAGCGAGCTGTATACAAGAGTGAAGTATGCGACACGTGTTCTTTTTGAACAACCGTTCAACATGCGCATTCCCGCGAAGGAAATAGGCTATGATTCCGCTGAAACCATGTTGGTGCAGGGCATTATAGATCTTGCGTTTTTGGAGCAGGGCAAGTGGGTGCTGCTGGATTACAAAACCGATAGAGTGGAGGAGCAGGGTATAAAAAAAGCGGCAGCGATCTATGCCGTGCAGCTGGATTTATATGCCCGTGCGCTTACGCAAATTACGGGAATACCTGTGATAGAAAAATATTTATATTTTATGAGGCCGGGTATACAAGTGTTGCTGGATTAAAGCCCATATATTTTTGTGTATACCAGTGAATAGATAAGCACCATTCCACCAATAAACGCAAAAACAGCCAAAAGTGTCCACCAAAAGCTCTTGGGGACTTTCTCTTTTTCGGCTTTCTGAGCTTCCGCGTAATCTTCCAGCTGAGCCTTGCAACCCGGGCAAAATTCCGCATCGTTTTCAAATTTTACTTTACACAAGGGACATATTTTCATTCGTTATCTCCTGATTTGTTTTCGCGGCTTTTCATATCCTTCTGGTAAAAATACATCAGCAGCAGGAACAGCAAACTAAGCACCGCAATAGAAAGTACAGCTTGCACAACGCCTATGGAAAGCAGCACAATGCCTAAAATAAAACAGATATACGCAAATAGGCTAAGCTTGCTTAACCCTTTTTTAAACAATTCTATCAGTACCAACACCACACCTATGGCAAATGCCGCTGTACCGACTATATTAAACATAGAAAAAAAAGCCATTTCCATAGATACATTATACCTGTTTACGGCGGAAAAACAATTCATAGTTTTTAGAGAGCGCAAGTGGTTGTGGTACGGAAAGGTATCATTTTTTGGTTTTTTGGAGGTATTGTATTGTTTTGTGACAAAGAACTGCTAATTTTTGGATGAAGTGACAATGAAAGAGGTTAACAAAAAAGTGGTTCTGTGGTAAAATTATATTGTTTGGAGATAATATGGTAAATAACACTGTAGAGAAAATACTTGGGTTTGCCTGTAGAAACGACAAGCCTGTGATTATTTGTTACATGGGCAATGATGGATTTACGCAGCGTAGGGTGTTTGTTAGAAAAATAGAAGAAAATACGATGATTGCCTATTGTACCGTAAAACGTGGCCTGCGCTCTTTTAAGATAGAGGGGATATTGTCGGCGCAAATAGCAGAGGAGTAGCTGTGTGTCAGCATTTGATGCTATAGTAAAGGGGATATTGTATTGGACAGGAATGAATTGAAAGTATTGTATCTGGAAAAGACTGTGGAGATGGAAAGGGAGCGTAATAAGCTGGATGCAATGTACAATGAAAGGACGGCCTTAGGGAAGTCTTTAACAGACCATGGTATACTGGAACAAAACCAAAGCTGTAGCGATATTTCATTGGCAGTGGCAGAACTGAAAAAAATGTTGGATGAATTCGAGGAATAATACGCTTGGGTGACAAGTTTTTAAAAGTTGAATATCTGGAATCTATTTTAAATGCCATGAGCGATATGGTGAGAATTATTACCAAGGAAGGCCGCGTGGCACTTACAAATAAATCCTACGACCGGAAGATGGCCGATGGAAAGAACACTCTGGGAGAGCGTTGTTACGAATTGTTTTGCCAGACAGATGAGTGTGACTTTTGTATTTCTCAAGAGGTGCTAAGCACAGGAATGACACAACAAACAACAAGGAAATACAACAATCGTGTATATTCTGTTACAGTTTCTCCATTGAAAGATTTGAATGGAGAAAACATTGCTGCTGTGGAAGTGTTTCGGGATATGACACTGGACTATAACATAAAGAAAAACCTGCTTGCGCAAAATGCCAAAATGCAGAAGGACTTGCAAATGGCCAGAAGTTTGCAGCAAGCACTTGTGCGGAATATTTTGCCTGCTGTACCCGGCTATCAGCTATACTCTGGGTTTTTCCCTTGCGAGGCAGTTGGAGGAGATATTTTTGATTGCATTACCTATGGCGATAAACTGGTGCTGTATGTTGCGGATGTTTCGGGGCATGGGGTAATGCCTGCCATGTTGGCTGTTTTCTTTTCGCGTGCGGTGCGTGCAGCTTGTTTCAATGGCAAAATACTGCCATCCGAAATTTTTAGCGAAGTGCAAAAAGAATTTATGAACCTAAACTTATCCGATTCAATTTACATTACGGGGTTTATAGTGGTACTAGACAAAGTGACAGGGGATTTTCATTATTCCAATGCAGGGCTTTCTGTGGTTCCTGTATTATTTGATGGGGAGGTGCACGAGCTTTATATGAGCGCATCGCCAATATCACGTTGGTTTGACAACCCGGTGTTTGAGGATGCCAAAGGGCATATGAAGGCAGGTGCCAGAATATTAATTTATTCGGATGGAATCTACAATATACATAGTGATGAAACAGCTAAAAACCGTTTGTACGAGATGTTTTGTGCGGAAGAATTTGCCTGTGATACGTTTGTGAGTGATGTTAGGCGGGAACTACATACCCGGCCAGAGGACGACCTTACAATACTTGTTTGCCATAGAAAAAGCTAAGAACTACACCAGAGGGTAAGGAATTGACAGACTTTATAGAACCGATAAGAATTGCACTACAGGGCTTTAACTGGAGGGACGCTTTAGATATTATCATCGTCACCTTCATTATGTATGCCCTAATTAAGCTGTTGGCACGTTCGCGTGCGCTTCGCATAGCCATTGGGTTGGGCGTTATTCTGGTTTGTGCGCGTATTTTCGAGTTGCTTAATTTCACTACGGTTTCTTGGCTTTTATCTTGGATATTAAATGCCAGTGCAATCTTGATTGTGGTGTTGTTTCAGCCCGAAATTCGCCGCGCACTGGAAAAACTGGGGCAGGGCAGAATTTTTAAAATGTCGCAAACCAATGTGCGCAATGGGGAATACTTAATAGCAGAGTTTTCACGTGCTATTTTAAACATGGCGAAGCACAAAGTTGGTGCCATTATTGTATTTGAAAGAAAAACAGGTTTGGCGGAAGTGCTAGAATCGGGAACTATGTTGGATGCAAAGGTATCCTCTGAACTTGTGGAGAATATTTTCTATCCCAATACACCGCTGCACGATGGCGCTGTGGTGGTGAAGGGTAGCCGGTTGGTTGCGGCGGGTTGTTTCCTGCCACTTTCGGAAAACAAACATATAGCCTCGGAATTGGGCACCCGCCATCGGGCGGCACTGGGTGTTTCGGAAGTTTCTGATGCTTATGTGCTGGTGGTTTCGGAAGAGCGTGGCACCATATCTTTTGCCTATGACGGTGTGCTGCAGCGCTACATTGATGCAAAGGAACTAAAAAAAATACTATCCAAACTATATTTGCTGTCAGAGGATCAACAGGAAAAGGGAAAGGGCAAGAAAGTAGATCTTTCGGCTGAGACAAAAGAAATTAACATTACGGATATTATGGATAGGGAAAATGCTGCATCCAGAGAAGACGAGGAGGATAGCGAATTATGAAAAAAGCGCTGAAAACCTTCGTGACATGGATAAAGCAATTGTTTACACGAAATATGGGTATGAAAATTGGTGCTCTGGTTTTTGCGTTTTTGATGTGGAGCTTTGTGCAAGCAGAGCAAAACCCTGACCGCATAAAGGAATTTAGCAATATAACAGTTACCTACAATTCGGCAGATGTGTTAAAGCAAAGAGGGCTTACCTCTGCGGTGCCTTTTTCGGAAATATTGAAGAGCGTTAGCGTGCAGGTACAAACAAAATCAGACCGTTCGTATTTGGTGACGAGCGATACCGTTTCGGCAGATGTAGACCTTTCCGCTATTTCAGAGCCGGGAGAATACACATTGCCGGTGCGTGGCAGCACCAGTATAGCGGGCAGCAATGTGCAAATGGTTACCCCCTCTGAAGTGACAGTTACTGTAGAAGCGATTGTTGCACAAAACATTCCTGTGGAAGTGCGGCTAACTGGTGAAAAACAAGAGGGTTTGTTTTATGGCGAACCTGTTTTGGAACAAAAAACGGTGGAAATTACCGGTGCACGTTCCAATGTGGATCAAGTGGCAAAAGCAGTTTGTGAAATAGATTTAAACACGGTAAATGCGCCAGTGAAAGAGAACAGGCCAGTTATTTTGATGGATAAAAACGGACAGGAGCTGCCTTCGAACATGTTTACCAATTCACCTTCCGTGATTGTGGATATGTCGGTTTATCCAAAGAAAAGTGTGCCAGTGGTTTTGGAAGGTCTAGAGGAAAACATTACTGGAATAGCGGATGGCTACGAGATAAAATCTGTAGAAGTATCCCAAAAGACAGTGGATATAGCTGGCCGTGCTGAAGTGATAAAAGATATACAAAGTGTCGGGTTGGACAAGATCGTCTTGGATTCTGCAAGTAAAAGCCAAACTGTAAATGTGAAGGTGCTGTTGCCCGAGGGGGCTTATGCGGTTTCGCCAGAACGGGTGGAGGTGGCCATAAAAATTACGCCCATATTGGTGGAAAGCAACTATCCCGCAGTGGATATAGCGGTGAAAAACTTGGGTGATGGGCTGGAAACGGCTTTGTTTCCGGGCTCTATAGATATTGTAGTAAAGGGTACCAAGGAAAAACTGGATCATTTTACTGCGGATCTACTGAAACCTTTTGTGGATGTACAAGACAAGAAGCCAGGGGTTTATTCGCTAGAGGTGAAGTTTGAAAACGAGCCAGATTTAAGTGTGACACTGCAACCATCGGTACGGAATATAGCAGTTACCATAAGTAAGGCGGAATCTGGAGGTTGAGCCTAGTGGGTGTTTTTTTGGGGCATTTGCTGTGGCTTTTACAAGATATCTACAGTGCTGCTGTCCTTTAAAAAATCGTATAAATCTTCTTTTAGAGCTAGGGCATCGTCGTAGCCATTTTGATACAATGCCAGCAGCTTATCTGGGTCTTTTTCAAAGCGGCTGGCCACAATTGGCTGGGAAGGATATAAAACTATGGCATTTCCTAACCTAGCCTGTTCTGCGGCAATAGCAAGGCTTTCATTGTAATACTTAAAACGGTTTGCTACAGTGTGTGCAAATTTGCGGTGGCGTGGGTAGCGCAAATAGGCAAAACTGCTGAAAGCGCTTTTTTTTGCCTGCCAACCTTTGTTGCGAGTTAAGACCACTATATTTTTTTCGTTGCCCTTGCGCATGGAATACTCTATGGGTATGGAGTCGCTGGCGCCCCCGTCCATTAATAATTCTCCATCTACATGAAACATGGTGGAGGCCATAGGAATGGCCGCCGAAGCGCACAAATATTTCATCTGATTTTCGTCTTCTACATCATCAATCTGTTTATAAAAAGCGGCACCATCCTTTACACTTGTGGCAACTATGGTAAGCGATTTGTCCGATTCTTTGAATGCCTTGTAATCGAAGGGAAGGTGTATCTGAGGAACCTCGTAAAACACGTAATCCATACCAAAAAAGGAACCTGTTTTTAAGAAGTTCTTAAAACTGAGATATCTTTCATCTGGTGCAAAACGGCGGTACAATTCCCGGTTTCGCCCATACTGCAATGAAATATAAGAGATAGCATTGGCTGCACCAGCCGAAACGCCAATAATATCCTTAAAATGTATGCCCAAATCCAAAAAAGCATCCAGTACACCGGCGGTATATGCGCCGCGCATTCCGCCGCCTTCCAATACAAGGCCTGTGTTTGTCATATGCATTGCTCCATCATATATTTTTTGCTTTTTGTACCCTTTAGTATAGTATACCTTGTAGAAAAAATCAAAACGTGATACTATAAATAGGGCTTAAAGACAGACAAATAAAGCCAATAAGGGACGGTAAGGCATATTGACAACACTGACACTAATTGCGGTAATTGTGGCAGCACTGGTTGCATTGTATTTCTGGGCAACAGCCTGTGGAAAACCTGCTGAAAGATGGTTGACAGAGTATTTATACGCACATAGGGGGTTGCACAACGAAGCGTACCCTGAAAATTCAATGGCTTCTTTTATGAATGCGGTTGAAAAAGGCTATGGAATTGAATTGGACATACACCTTTCTAAAGATGGCGAAATAATGGTCTTTCATGATGAAAGGCTAGATCGCATGACGGGAAAAAGTGGAAAAGTAAGCGATTATACTGCACAAGAATTGATAGAAATGAAGCTTGGGAATACCAAGCATACAATACCGACTTTGAAAGATGTGCTAAGGCAAGTGAATGGCAAGGTTCCTTTGTTGATAGAAACGAAAAACGAAATAAATGTGGGAGATTTGGAACAAAAGTTAAGCGAAATTTTAGAAACCTATCACGGCAAATATGCCGTGCAATCCTTTTCTCCTTTTTCTATTGGATGGTTTAAAAAAAATGCCCCGCATGTTCTGCGTGGGCAACTATCTTCCGAATTTAGAGAGGGCGTGGAAGAAATAGCCCATGTGGAACTTAAGATTTTGCAAAAGTTGTTTACAAATTTTCTATGTAGACCTAATTTTATAAGCTATGAAGTATGTGGACTAAGCCAAATACGGCTACAACGGTTTAGAAAAACGGGTATTCCTGTGCTGGCGTGGACTGTGAGAAGCGAGAGTGAGCAACAGAAAAGAAAGCCGCTGTACGATACAATTATCTTTGAATGTTATGAAGCAAAAAAATGAAACGGACGATCAAAAAATAATTATCAAACCGATTGTTGCTTTGGCAACAGCAGGCTTTAGTTTTCTTTTATTAGTAGCCAGTGTGTGGTGGGCAGGTCTTGCCTGTGCAGTGGTTTCTGTCATACTTTCTGCTTCTCTGATGAAAAAAGGGGAAGGCACACTAAAAATAGCTGGTTTAATAGGGGTTATTCTTACACTGATTGCTTGTATTTTATACATAACCATGGGGTCTTTGCGATAGTGGAAGATGTTGTTTGAACTTTTATGCTGATTAAATTGACCACTAAAACTGTATTATTCACAATTTTCTTAGTTGCTATGGGTGTATTGTTGCCTTACATAGCGGGCTTATTTCAAGTGGAGCGTTATTTGATTACCATGCAGTTACCTATACTAATTGCTGCTTGCCTATTGCCCATGAATTGGGCGGTGCTTAGTGCGGTGCTTACGCTGGTGTTGAATAGTTTTTTGCTTGGCGTGCCAGAGATTTATCCTTTATTTCCTATTATGCTGTGCCAAGTAATTGCTTTGGCGGCGTGTTTGAATATGTTGTATAGGGTGATGGAGAAGAATATATATCCTTCGCTGTTGCTTTCTATTCTGGCGGGGTGGATATTGTTTTTTTGTGCGGCATCTATTTTATCGTGGATACTTCCCGGAGTGAATGCAATTGCCTTTACACGCGAATTTATTTTGCATGGGTGGCTGGGCATAGTGCTGCAAATTGCACTGGTGCCGCCTGTGGTTGCCATTGTGCGCAAAAGACTGGATAGTGAGCAGGAACTGTAGAAGTGCGTCAAGGGGTAGTGTATTAACTTTGTATGTGGAATAAAAAAAGAATTATTCATAGCATAAGCCTTGAAAAGCGAGCCAATAAAATGTACAATAGATTTGCTGCTGAAAAAAGCAGAGAAGTGCATCCCTAATGGGTTGCTGCAAAAATAGCATATGTACTCGTAGTTCAGCTGGATAGAATATCAGACTCCGACTCTGAAGGTCGCGCGTTCGAATCGCGCCGGGTACACCAAACAATATAAAACCGAACTATTTCGTATTAGGCGAAGCGTTCGGTTTTTTTGTTTTCGCGGTTTAGAGCGTATTTCTATTGAGTTGATACGTGCTTTGCACAAAACAGAGGTTTAAATCGGAATTAGTATTAATTGCGGAACAGTATAAAAACGAGCCAAGGCTTTCGCCTTGACCCGCTTTTGGTAAGTGGTTTGAAGCCACTCTTTTGCTTTGTTGACTAGCGTTGTTTCAACTGTCCTTTACGCCTTAGTACCAGTAGCAGAACAGATATGGAAGCTGCAGCCAGTACAAGCCATAACAGAATATTGCTGTTGTCGCCAGTTTTGGGGCTAGAGCTGCCGGTTGTTGTTGTTCCACCAGTGGTGCCGTTATCTGTAGCATCTGCTTTAAATGTTACATGTATGCTGTGATCGCTTACTACATCTGTAAAGGTGTAGGTTTTGCCATCTGTTTGCACTGCTTCACCATCTACAAACACAGTATCCACATGGTAGCCTTGCTGTGGTGTAAATGTAAAGGTGCTAGATTCGCCATCGATCACTGTGGTTTGCCCAAATGGCGAGATGCTGCCATTTGGCCCAGAAGTACTTTGAATGATATGGGATTTTTCTTCGCCCTCTTTGATAGAGAGTATCCCAGGTACTGTAGTAACAGAATAGTTGGGGTTGCTACCCAGTGTAACGTTGATGGGGTAGGTTCCCACTTCTTCGCCTGCAACACGTTTTAGCTTGTAGTTCAACTTTTCACCACTCACTACTCCGGTTTCCTTGGCGGTAAGTTTAGGATCATCTTGTCCTAAATACTTGGTTTTATTGGCCGCAACTACTGTGGCATCTTTAGGCAAAACGGTCAGCTTTCCAGGAATTTTTACTATATTGGGGAAGCTGGGTGTAACGTCGTGCCCCAGTGCGTTCTTTATAACAATATTGGTAACTTCATCTTTTCCAGTGGCGCTTTCATCCACATTGGTGATAGAACCAGTTACGTCAGCCTCCAAAGTATAACCTGCGGGAAGCCCACTGAAAGTGAAATCTTTGCATGTAAGGGGCTTGCCATCGTAGGTTTTGGAAGCGCTGCCTGCAACCACTGTGATGATATCATCACTTGTGCCTACAATAAGAGTGCCCGGATGGTAATTGATGATATAGTTGGGAGCTGTTGCACCAGAACCCGTAATGGGGTATGTACCAACATCTGCACCTTGCGTGTAGGAGCAACTGGCAACTGTGGGGCTGGTGAGTACAGACGTTGTTTCCCCATTTACAAAACCACTGTAGGAGGTAGTATAAGAGGGAACAGGGCTACCAAACTCTATCTGCATGCTATCCATTGTTGCTAGAAGCGGAGCAGGGCTGATGCTTAGCGTACCCGGAACTTTTACAATGTTAAGGAAGTTCTCTGTTACATCCACATTGCTGGCATTGCGAATTACCACGCTGGTGATTACATTGTTGCCCAAACCACTGTCGGCTACTTTGGTTGCAGAACCAGAGATGGTAACCTCCATTGTGTAGCCGGATGGTAATCCATTTTGTGTATAGCTGTTGTTGGTAAGTGGCGTGCCGTCGTATGTTTTGCTGGCACTGCCCGCCATTACCGTTAATTGATCTGGCGTTGTTTTTACAGTTAGTGTTCCCGGCAGGTAGGTAATGGTATAGTTTGCAGCCGCGGCGCCCGAGGCTGTAATGGGATAGAAGCCGGCATTGCTGCCTTGTGTGTAGGGACAGGTAATGGTTGGTAAAGTTGTGAGCACTGCAGCCGTTTCACCAGGTACAAAACCAATATAATTGATGTCGTATGTAGGTATGGGATCGCCATACTCATCTACTTCATCCAGAACATCTATTGTGAGCGGCGCTGGCGTAATGGTAAGCGTGCCGTTTACTGTAGAAATACTCTCAAAGCTGCTGGTAACATTCACATTCGAAGCATTTTTTATCACTACATTGGAAACAACATTATTACCAGTGATACTATCCGCTACATTGGTTGCGGAGCCCGTTACTGTTGCTTCAACAGAATAGCCAGTAGGCAAAGTGCCTGATACTGTGAAGCTGTTGTTCACAAGCGGATCACCGTCATACACCTTGGTAGCGTAAGCGCCAATTACGGTAATTGGGGTTCGAACTGAGGAAACGGTAAGTGTTCCATCTGTATAGCTTATGGTATAGTTTGCCGCTGTTGCACCCGAACCTGTGATTGGATAAGATCCTGCTGGATCGCCCGCTGCATAGCTGCAAGTGGCTAGGGGCGGAGTTAGCAATACAGAGCTGTTCTCGCCATTTACAAACCCGGAATACGTTACCGTATAGGTGGGCGGTGGGCTGGCAAACTGCACAGATTGGTCGGTTATATTCACAATCAGCGGCGCGGGGGAGATGGTAAGTGTGCCATCTACTGTGGCAATGTTGGAGAAGTAGGAAGTAACATCCACATTGCTGGAGTTTCTAACTTTTACGCTGATTTTATTGTTTCCGGGTGCGCTATCCGCTACATTGACCACAGGGGACAAAGGCGCAACTGTAACATCAAATGAATATCCTGCGGGCAAACTTCCGCCCACTTGTGAGTAAGTATTTTTGGTGAGAGATGTGCCGTCATACACCTTGGTATCGTAACCTGCTACCAGTGTAATTTCCGTGTTGTTGTTGTGAACGGCCAGTGTGCCCGGCTGGTAGCTGATGGTGTAGTTGGCTGCCAAAGCGCCCGAACCTGTGATGGTATAATTGCCCGGTGCGTTGCCCGGCACATAGGGGCAGGCAATGGTTACCCCGGGGCTAAGCGCATTGTTCTCATTGTCTCCAGCTGCAAAACCGATATACTTTACGTTGTTGTTTGTGCTAGGTGTTAAGCTGGGAGCTGCATCCCCATATTGTATGGATTGGTCTACCATTTTTATGGTTAGCGGGGCTGGGGTGATGGTGAGTGTGCCCGGAACCAGTACTATGTTGGAATAGTCTCCTGTTACATCAGTCATGGTATTATCCCAGATTGTATATGCAGTTATATTATTATTGTTGGGAATGCTGTCGGCTACGGTGGTGGCACTGCCATTCACCGTGGCTGTAACTGTATGACCCGCAGGCAAACCGCTGAAGATAATCCCAGAGTTTGTAAGCGGAGTGCCATCGTAGGTCTTGCTGTCATACCGTGCCATAATGGTAACTTGGTTACTGTCAGGGGCAACGGTTAAGGTACCTGCCAAATAGCTTATGGTATAGTTGTCTGCTGTTGCGCCCGAACCTGTGATGGCGTATCCTCCAACAGGGTCGCCCGGTGTATAGCTGCACGATGCAACTGTGGGATTGGTGAGAACTGCAATGCCTTCTCCATTTTTAAAGCCAGTATAAGTTACGCCGTATGATAAAGGCGCTGGGTCATTATATTCTATTACGTAGTCCTCCATTTCCGCTGTCAGCGGTGCTGGGGTAATGGTAAGTGTGCCGTTTACGCCAACAATATTCTCGAAACTGGTGGTTACCTCGGTAGCACCATTCCAAATTTTGATATTGCTGATGACATTGTTACCCGGCGTGCTTTGCGCCACATTGATTATAGGGCTTGTATTGGTTACGTCTGCGGTAGCCGTATAGCCAGCTGGCAAACCAGAGTAGGTAATGCCGCTATCTGTAAGCGCTGTGCCGTCGTACACTTTACTGTTACTATTTGCAATAACAGTGATTTGGTTGGCGCTTTTCTGAACCGTTAAAACACCCGGCAGGTAGTTGATGGTGTAGTTGGCAGCAGCAGCACCCGAGCCTGTAATATTGTAGTTGCCGGGAGCATCACCTTGGTTATAGCTGCAAGAAGGGGTTGTGGGGCTGGTGAGAACAGCAGAGGTGTCTCCATTTTGAAACCCGGTGTAAGTAACCGCGTAGGCGGGCGCTGGATCGTTAAATGCTATGGTGTAGTCTGTCATTTCTGCAGTTAACGGTGCGGGCGTGATGGAAAGTGTGCCGTTTGCCAATACCACATTGGAAAAATACGATGTGACATCTGCAGAATCTGAAGTGCGACGGATTAGCACATTGGAAACAACGTTGTTTCCACTTGTGCTGTCTGCCACATTCGTTGCAGAACCAGTTACCGTTGCTGTGAGCGTATAGCCCGCAGGCAAACCGGATACGGTGTAGTTGTTGTTTGTGAGCGGCGCACCGTCGTATACCTTGTTGTCGTTAGCCGCTGTTACAGTAACTAACGTGTTGTTTCCGTGTACGGCCAATACGCCGGGCAGATAATTCACGGTGTAGTTGGCAGCGGTTGCGCCCGAACCCGTGATGGGATAATTGCCGGGGAAGTTGCCCTGCACATAGGGGCATGCGGGCGTTGTTTGCGTAAGCAATACAGACTGCGTTTCACCATTTTTAAAGCCCGTGTAGCTTACGGTGTAAGTGGGGGCAGCGTCGCCAAAGTTGATGGACAAATCTGCCATTTCCGCAGTGAGGGGGGCGCGCGTTACAGTCAGCGTTCCCGCTGCTTTTATAACGTTCGGGAAGTATGCCGTTACATCAGCAGAATCCGAACTGCGGATTACTTTTACGTTGGTAATAATATTGTTGCTGGGCGAACTTTGTGCCACTGTGGTTACAGAACCAGAAATGGTGACAACCAGATGGTGGCCTGCCGGCACGCCGGTAGAGGTAAATGTGTTGTTTGTAAGGGGAGTGCCATCGTACACCTTGCTAGCACTGTTTGCCGTTACGGTAATTTGCGATCCATTGGAGTTTACCGTTAAGGTGCCCGGCTGATAGGTGATTGCATAATTTGCAGCCACTGCATCGGCACAAATAATAGGATAGGTGCCCGGAGCGGAACCCACGGTGTATGAGCTGCTAAGAGTGGGTGGGGTGGAAAGCGCCGCGCTTCCCTCTCCATTTACAAAGCCAGTATAGGTTACAGTATAGGCGGGCGCTGGATCGCCATATCCAATGGTTTTATTGTCTGCCCGTATGGTAAGTGGAGCGCGCGTTACCGTTAAAGTACCGTTTACCTTGGTGATGGTAAAAAAGCTGGTTACGTCTTCGTTACTGGCATTTTTAATTGTTACAGTTCCCACGGTATTTGCAGAGGAACCCACAACCGTTTGAGTACCGGAAATAGCAACAGTTGCTGTGTGACCAGATGGTAGACCGCTTCCACCCACTGTGTATGTGCTGTTGGTAAGCGGCAGACCGTTGTATATCCGCGAAGAGGAATTGGCCGTTATGGTAATTTTTCTATTTGTGATACATAACGTACCCTCTTTAATAGAGTCTTCATCTCCACTTAATGCGTATCTGGAATTGATGAAATAAAAATTACTTACCGTAACGTGGTAGCCAATAGAGGAAACCGATTCCGCAGGTGTGCGGGTATATTCCACATGGTAATCCACACCATCTACCAAGTTGCTGGGCATGCCAAGTAATACGGGGCGTGGATCGGGGCTTCCATATTCCTTACTGGTATCACTTACGGTTAAGTCTCTGGCCTTTATATATGTTTTACTCGTAAGAGCCTCTATTTCCTGCGTTTTTGCTTCTGGTGTTTTTTTATAAAGTGCGTGTATATTTAGGTCTGTTTGTACATTTAAATAGTCGTTAGAATTCCAACCGGAAAATTGTTGCCCTTTGGGTGCGGGTACGGAGCTGGGCGGTGTTGCGGCTGTGCCAGCCAATACCTGCTGGGGATCTCCAATAGGTGCATCATTATAGTCCAAGAAGCGAACGGTGAAAACAGGTGTTTCATCACCTGCAAACGTTGCTTCCTGTTCGGATACATCTTCAGGAAGCGGTGTTTCGGGTTCTACAGCGGGAGGTGATTCTACGGGGCTTTCTGGAGCCATAGTTTCTTCTTCCACTATTGAAATTTCGCCCTCTGATTGTGCGAAACCAAATGAAGGAATAATTCCTACAATAAATATAACTACCATTAAAATAGTTAATAATCGCCGAGAGGGTGTAATCCTTTTTGTTGTGTTTTTCATTTTTCTATTCTCAACTTTCATAATAATAGTCAGAACAAATAGTACTATCAATATTTTGATAGTGATAGTTACTATATAAACCAATTAATGTAAAAATATCAGATATCTTATAATTCGTTAATGTTCGTATTTATAGATGCAAGAAAGCCGATTATTTGCCTTGAAATAAGAATATGATGGGCGTGGAAAAGAAAAAAAGGGAACCAGAATATGAAACATACGAAACACGGTTGCACCTATAAAAGAGCAGAAATGTGTAGCATATGGGGGAAAAGCATACTTAGGGCAACACCGCACAAACCGCGAGCGTCGTCATCACTAGTCTTTTTACGTGACACTGCGTCCAAAATGCTCGAAATAGCGCTGCTATTCTTGCGCTTTTGTCCTTGTTTCACACAAAAATCCTTTGCGATGCCAACGACTCGATTTCTGTGCGGTATCGCCTTAGAAAAATGGGTTGCGAGGTGAAAAATCCTTGTAAAAGCGAGAGGTTTGCTCCAGCAAACTTAGCTGTGTGGTTTTTACTTCCAGCAGCCTATCCAGTGCGGCAATGGCATTTTGCTGGTGTTGAATGGAAAGCTGGGAAAGGCAAAGAGACAGCACAGTGATGGTAATGGAAATGCAAGTGAAAATGTCTAACACATTCAGCCTATTTTGCGACTGTACCAATTTCCCAATTGCGGCATACGCTTCTGCTGCTTCGGGTGGAATGCTGCAGTGAGTAAGCATATGCAAAATGGAGGCCACATCTTCTAAAAAACTGAGGTAAGAAGATTCGGAGATTTCTACGCGAGGTATCATTTTCTTTACAGAAGCCAAAGTGCTGCGGCTTTTTATGTCTAACTCAATTAAGGCAAGCATATCGCGCATTTGTTGACGATTGAAGGCCGATTTTTCTGAAGCAATTTTTGCCTTTAGCGTAAATAAATACTTTTTTTGAATTTCATCCAATTGTCTGTAAAGTTTATGTAACTCTGGTTGCGACATTGTGCTTACCTCCATTATTTATTATACCATAGTTTATATTTGATTGAATGGAAGAAGGAGTGGTTATTAATGAGAAAACAGTATGAATGGAGGATGTCATGAAAAATAATATAGATAAAGAAAAAAAGACACCAAATGAAGCTGCAATGAAAGTGATAGATGCTTGGTTTGATGCAGATGGAAAAGGTGGAAATATGACGGATGTGCAAGGTGGCTATACCGGAATGAGTGACGATTGCGAAAAGCCGGAACAAGATGCAGATGACCTATGATAGAATACTGATTCTACATAGAAATAACGCAAAAGCAATATTCCTATCTAAAACTAGTATAATTGTATAACTGGTAGTAGACTAAAAAAACAAAAAAGCTCCTTGCCTGTGAACGAGCAAGGAGCTTTGCGTTTTTTGGTAATTAACTGAGCCGTATACCTACAATTTCTTCATCCAGTGTGCCCACTACCATCATATCGTTAAAGAGTACCGGAGAGGCATCTATGCTGCCAGAGCCTACCGAAAGTTGATCCAGTTTTTCCCCAGTACTGCCTAGGTAAAGAGTTGCGTTTCCCTTGCTGTCACACTGTATAATGTAACCAGTGCCATCCGAAGTGTATGCTGCCGTGGGGGAGGACAAGCTGTAATGCTTCATATCCTGCCGCCAAATTTCTTCCCCTGTTTGCTTGTTATATGCAATCAGCAGGCCGGTGTCTGTTTTTTCGGTGTGCGCAATGGTGTAAATGACCATTCCATCCATGCTGCCCTTGCCTAGTATAGGCGTGGCCATAACGCCGCCATCAATTTTTTCCCCAAAGAAACAGGCGTGTGGTTTTTCCCAAATAACTTCTCCAGTAAGTGCATTGATTTTGCGTATATATGCCGTACCGGCTTCTTCACCCTCGGGTACGATTTTGTTGGATTTGCTAGCGGTGTACAGGTATAGGTTACCGCCGTCTTCTTCCAAAACGGGAGAAGAATCTGAATCATTCGTTACATCTTGTGCAAATACCAATTCCATAGTGTTTAGATCCACGCATTGCAACCAACCACCGTTGTCGGTAAAATAAAGATAGTTTTTCCAGGCTGCAGCAGAGCTTTCCGCGCCCCACCAACGTGCTTGATTGCCTGCTGCATCATCTTGGTTTTGTGGCGTGTTATAGCGGTATTTTACGGGTTCCTCTGCAGAAATAGAAATGGTTCCTGCTGCACGGTCAAACTCGGAATTCAGCACTACGGTGTATAGCACACCATTTTCCCCCGGCCACACAAGTGTATCCGCATCTGCTGCAATAAGAGGGGAGCTATCGTACGCCTGCCATGAATCCCGCAGAGCAAAATCATCTTTTTTTGCGGCACCATATTTCCACAATACTTCGCCATCCAACAGACTGTACGCATACATATAGGTATCGTCCCAACTATAATCACCCGGCAGTCCTGCACCTTGCCCGACATACAGCAGGGGATAGCCGCGTGGGTCTAGCGAGGCTGTTCCTTTTACGGAGAAGCCCATATCGATAGGATCGCGGGTGGGACTTCCGTCATCCAAATCTAGAAAATATATTTTTCCATCCATAGTGGGATAAATAACTTCCACAAGAGTTTCCTTCGCTTTTTTCTCGTCATACAAGTTCATCATTTGACGCATATCTGCATCCCATTGCACCACCAGAGGCTGGCTGGGGAAACCGCTGCCTGTCCAACGGGTCAGACTTCCAGTAGCAACATTCCAGACCCTAGAAAGTTGTTGTTCTGTTACATTTGCTGCGCCATATCCTGCCAAATCACGATAATTATTGCCACGAAATGTGGTAATGCCCTTTAATTGCGTGTATTGTGAAGAGGGCGGAAACAATATGGGGTTGGGGCGAGTGAAAGAATTTACAATTTGGCCGTTTGCTTGTATAGCGGTTTCAAAGCCAAATGCAGAAGGCTGAGTGGAATCCACAGCGGCAGGAGCAATTGCTGGGCTGGATGCTGTGGCAGTGGCAGCAGTGGCGGGCTCTGCTGCGGAGGGAGCCATATAGGGAACAGGCGTGGCAGTGGGCTCGGCAATTGGAGCAGATGTTTTGGTAAATAAACCACTTTGGGTAAAATACATCACAGCAAAAACCACAGCAACTATGATAGCTGCTACAATAGCTAAAAAGGCAATAAAACGTCCGGCTCTGATGCGGCGCTTTTTTCTTTTTACAGGGCGATAATATTTATTGTTATATGATTTCATATAGTCTCCTTGGTGCGTAGCTATGATCGGTGAAATAAACCGAACATAAATGTTATTATACAATAAAAGAAGTGTATTTTGAATGGCAAATTTAATTCCGAAGAGAACAAAGCACTCAAAAAGTTCTTGGAATGCCTTAGATAAATGGTTTTTCAACGTGCTGGAGAAAAGTTATACACTTTTGTGGATAACTATGAATACAAGAATTTGAAGAAGTGTGAGAAACGTGTCAACAATGCGTGTCTGAGGGCAATCAGTTTATCCACATGCATCTGTGGATAAATCCCGCAAAAATAGTAGTATATTGCGATTACACTCACATTTTGAGTAGTGGATAATGCCTGTGGGGTGCAACTATTTTTCGTGTGCTTTTTCTGTGGAAAATTTACAAATAAAAAAATTTCTGTTGACACAATATATAGATGCAAGGATAGAGGGACTCTTTAACTATAGATATTTTTCCATCATATAATCATCCATGATAAAACCATTTCCAATATCCGTTTCAATGGGGCGAACAATTTCAAAACCCATTTTTTTGTAACGCTCTATCGAAGGATTATCCTTCTTTACTGTGAGCCATATTGCGGCTAAATGCTTCCTTCTGCATATCTCTGTCAATTGAGCCACGGTGTTGTAGGCTAGGCCTTTGCCCCTGTAATCACTTAAGAGGTATATTTTGCTTAGGAACATTTTGCCGCTGGGCTCATTGGGTTTTATAGCCACATATCCTGCGTGTATACCAGTGCGGCTAATGATATAGTACTCGTACCCTTCGGCAATGGCTTGCTGGATTGCTGTAGGGGATTGAAATTTTTCTAGCATATATTCAATTTGCTCTTGTGAAACAAGGGAGGCGTAATATTCACGCCATACAATGTGCGCTATGCCAGAGACATCTAGTATCTCGCGGGGCTTAACTACTTTTTTTAGCTTAACTTTGTTCATTTAGCACTCCTGTCTGCTACCAGTGCGGAAAAACTTCTGTCATAGTTTTTTTCAATACTTGCAGAAAAAAAAACAAGCGGGAAATTCATCTCGTCCACGGTGGTAGCGCACACATTCGCAGCAAGAACCACAGGTGGGGCAGCCATAGGTACAGGCGCAGGTAGATTTGTTTTGTTCTTTCTTACATTCCATAGAATTGTTACCTCCGTTTTTTCTTGAAATAGTTGCTTAATAAATCTGCACATTCCTGACGTAGTACACCACCGGTTATTTCTGGTTTGTGATTCAACCGACCCTCTGCCAGATTATAAACAGTGCCAAAGGCGCCCGCTTTTTCGTCGTAGGCACCAAATATCACCCGAGGGATGCGGGCATTCACAATTGCACCTGCACACATAGGGCAGGGCTCCAAGGTAACGTATAGCTGACACCCCAGCAAACGCCAGCTACCCAATTTCTTTGCTGTTTCGGCTATCACAGCTATTTCCGCATGTGCCAAAGGATCTTGGTTACTTTCCCTTAAATTATGCCCTTGTGCAATAATAGTATTGTTAAAAAGCATGATAGCCCCAACGGGTACTTCATCCATTTCCTCTGCAAGCTGAGCTTGTAGGATTGCGGCATTCATATGTATTTCATCCAGTGTAGGCATATCCTGTGCTATTCTCCCTGATAAAGTTTTTTGCTTTTCCATAGTATTCCAGCGCTTTCTCCAGTGCGTTTTGCGAGTCTTCTTTCAGCCCTTCTTTACCTGCATGGATGCTGTCCAGAAGTAAATCAGCAGACTTTATAAGATAGTTATTTATATTCTCAATACTCGCATTATCGCCACTCCAAGAATTGATATCCTGCTTTAAAACCTTCAGCTCGTTTACGGTGAAAAGGGAAGCTCTGTTGCGCTTTATTTTGTCCACACACAAATCAAATCTTGTAATAAGATCTAAATCCAATATAAAATTATCATATTTTTCCTCCACAGGGTAGGTGCAGGATGCAAATAAAAACAATACTAGCAGAACAAATACAATGCACAACAGTTTTTTTCTTGTATTTGCAATTTTATTTGAATGAGTTAAATACAGTAAGTTTATTTTCATATTAATAGTATATTATAAATTGTGCTGTTTTGCTATGTTGCATTTGCACGGAGTATTTGATAGAATAATAGCGTTGTATTTTTATAAAAGCTTGGCTTAGTCGGCAAGCACATACAATTACATACGGAGAAGTATCGAAGTGGTCATAACGAGCTCGACTCGAAATCGAGTTGTCCGAGAGGGCACGTGGGTTCGAATCCCACCTTCTCCGCCATTTACCACTGACGATATAGATATCGTCTCGAAAAACCGCACGGTTGTGCGGTTTTTTAATGCATTGGTGCTGGTTTTCAAAAAAACTTATTTTATAGATACAAAATGACATTTCTACAAAAACACGGGTTTTGAACCTTTGACCGATAAAAACATATAAAAAAGAACGGATACATGGAAACTCCATGTATCCGTTTTTTGCGTTAAGCCTTTAGGCTGTTGAGCGCAAAGCGCGAAATATCAACCACCCGCTATGCGGGTGCGCGGTAAAAGTTATACAAAAAATCACCTGACCTTGGTAGGATAGAGATGTTCAAGCCTCTATACGAAGAAAGGAAAGGTGATTTAAT
>CAZQBV010000034.1:0-25301 GCA_964592125.1 uncultured Christensenella sp. | reverse complement strand
GGAACAAAGGCCTGAACTGTTCCGGCAAAGCCACCACCGTGAACCCTATACGCTCCACGATTTCCTAGAAATTCATCGCACAAAGCCAAAGCGATGGCAACATCCTGATGCTGGACAGCTCCTGTTTTAAAAATATTTTGCAAATACAGGGACGATGATTGCCCGGATTTTCTAACGCAGTTCAAAAATGTATCAAAATCGTCTTTTTCCAAAGCCATAGCCTCGTCCACTGCAAGGCTGTTGTCTATAAAAAAGTGAAGTGCACGCAGCATGGCTCGGTCGCCTACTGCTTGCCTTAGTTCGGCAAACTGTAGCAAAAACTCTTGCTTATCCACATCACGCAAGTGTTCCTTGCCAAATGCGGAAGCCACAAGCTTCATTTCATTTGGTATTGAGGCATATTCACTGGTTAAACCTGCATGGCTGCCGCCCGAATCTATAATACACAGTGCGTGGCTACGAAAATTGGCCGTTATTTTACGAATTTCAGGCTGTGTAAGGTTGTTGAAGTCTATCGCAACAACGCCACCCACGGCACAGGTGGTTTGATCCATCAAACCACAGGGCTTGCCGAAGTATATGTTTTCGGCATATTGGCCAATTTTTGCAAGAGAAACAGGGGAAAGCTGATCCTTGCAAAACAAATGATTGATAACTGTGCCCACCCAAACTTCAAATGCTGCCGAAGAGGAAAGCCCTGAACCACTTAGGACTTGAGAACTAACGTAAGCATTAAAGCCACTTACGGGATAGCCCATTTGTTTGATTTGCATTGCAATGCCGCGCAGCAAAGCGCTAGAAGTGCCATACTCACTTCTATTCATTTCGGTGTCTGCTAAGTCCACTTGAATTGAGCCGTATCCTTCGGACTGCAGGTGTATTTGATTCGTGTCGTTCCGTGCGGCTGCGCCCAATGTATCTAAATTGATTGCGGCTGCCAGTACATGCCCACGCTGATGATCGGTATGGTTTCCGCCAATTTCCGCTCGCCCGGGTGCGCTAAAAAGGCCAATTGTTTCGGGCATGCCAAATGCATGGAAAAAACCTTGCAACACAGAAGTAAGCCTGCTGCAAACCATCTCTGTGTTTTCATAGCGATAAAATTCTATTAAATGCTGGGGAAGCGAATTGTTTCCCATTTGTAAAGCAATTTGCTTTGCTGATATCATGCTAACTCTCCCAAACCCAATTCAATTTACGTAGTTGTTGTTATCTTATCATCAAGTATATATGCTGTAAAGCAATACTAATTCCAAACCAAATGATTACCAATCAAATAAAATAATTGCCTAAAAAAGCGTTTTTTTGAAAAAGAATACAGCTTTTATTTGCATAATGAATTGAATTGGCAAATATGAATACAACTATGTGACAAAGCTATCTTTGGAACGGTTGAAAACGAAAGTATCGCATGATAGTATTAATTTATAAAAAAGAAAACGCAATTATTAACATAAATTTTCAGTAAAAAAATAAATAAATAGCAACCTCGTGTAAAAGTTGTCTTTATTTTTCAATAAGGACTATTAAAATATAATTATTTACGGAGGAAAAAAATGAAAAAAACTGTATTAGTTGTTGTCTGTGTACTTCTTTCACTTTTGATGTTGTTTGGTTGCGCAAAACCAGCGGAAGTGCCTGCGGCTGACGCACCGGCAACAGAAGCACCAGCAACGGAAGCGGCACCAGCGGAAGCGCCAAAAACAGAAGCAGAACCACCAGAAGCCGAAGCCCCCGCAGAAGCAGCGGCACCAGCGGCAACCGGGGACGTAAAAATTGCCTACATCAGCAAAATGCTTACAAACCCATGGTTTGTAGCGGAAGACAATGGCCTGAAGGACAAAGCAGCAGAGCTGGGTGTGGAGTACTTTGCTATTGATGCAAACCTAGATGATGAAGCATGCGATGCTGCAATAGACAATGCGCTTGCTCAGGGAATTAACGGCCTTGCTATATGCATTACAAACCAAGGTAACGGACCTGCTCTGGCCATGAAATGCAGGGAAAAAGGTGTTGCATTGGTTACGCTGGATGACAATATTGTAGACGAAAATGGAGCGCCTGTGCCGCATGTGGGTCTGCCAGTAAAGGAAGTGGGCGTACTGGGTGGCGAAGCATTGGGTAATATGGCAACCGAAAAAGATTTTTTTGCGGATGGCAATGTAGTAAAAGTGATACAAATAGATGCCCCGGATATCACTGTGCTAAAACCCCGCTTGGAAGGATACAAGGAAGGCTTGATGAACACCACTCCGCTTAAAGAAGAAGATTTTATTTATGTAGATACAACAGAGTGTATGCTGGAAGATTCTTTGCAGGTTGCTCAGGCTACCATTCAGGCACATCCAGAGGTAACACATTGGATTTGCGGCGGCGTGAATGATGACTCGGCAGTGGCTTTCCTAAAAGCAATTGAAGAGCAGGGCAAAGTGCCAATGGAAAATGTGCTGGCATGCGGTCTAGGTGGATACAATATGTCTGTAGAAGAGTTTAAAAAAGGAAATTCCAACTATATCACCATTGTTTTGAACCCGTATAAAGAAGGTCAGGAAGCAATGCGGATATTGTACGAAAACATTACTGCGGGAACAGCCATGCCCGAGCAAACATTGGTAAATGGCACGATTGCGGATATCAACAACTGGGAACAATTGATTGACACTGCAAATTTGGGCAACTAACAATAAAGCTACAAAATATGTGCGGGCTGTGTGTTTGCGCAGTCCGCATATATTTTAAGCAAAAGGAGAAGTGCGCATATGGATGATGTTATTTTAAGATGCAAACACGTGTCGAAAAGCTTTCCGGGCGTAAAAGCGCTGGATGATGTACAGTTTGAATTGAAGCGCGGGGAAGTTCACGCGTTGGTAGGAGAAAATGGCGCTGGAAAATCTACTTTAATTAAGATAATAACAGGTCTTTATACAAAAGACAGTGGAGAAATAGAGTATGAAGGGAAAATGGTTGATTATAAATCTACAATGGATTGCAGGAAAAATGGAATTTCATTGATTCCGCAAGAGCTGCATTTGGCAGAAACACTGACAGTGGCAGAAAATGTATTTATGGCGAAATACCCCAAAAAAGGCGCAATGGTAGACTGGAAAAAGATGTATGAAAAAACAAATATACTGCAGGAAAATTTGGGCAAGGCTGCGCTTTCATTCAAGCCGGAACAACTGGTGCGAACACTAAGCATGGGTCAAAAACAGCTAGTGGAAATGATGAAGGCTACTTCTACCAATGCAAAAATAATTGCCTTTGACGAGCCAACAAGTTCTCTGTCGGACGAAGAAACTGCAGAGATGTTTAAGTTAATTAGGCAATTGACTGCACAGGGTGTTTCCATTATATATGTTAGCCATCGCTTGGCAGAAATATTTGAAATTTGTGATAGAGTTACCGTGTTTAAAGATGGCAAGTATGTAGATACAAAGGCAACAAAAGAGGTAAGCGCAAAAGAACTAATTTCCCTTATGGTGGGTAGAGATATGCAATTGTTTGAAAAGACACCAGGCAAAACAATTGGCAAACCTATTATGGAAGTAAAGGGATTAACTTGGGGGAAAAAAGTACGGGACGTTTCTTTCAAAGTGAAAAAGGGAGAGATCCTCGGCATGTTTGGCATTGTAGGGGCGGGCAGAACCGAGGCCGCTCGCGCCATTTTTGGCTTAGAAGAAAAAGATGCGGGCGAAATAAAAATAAATGGTGAGGTGGTAAAAATAAAGCAACCTGCAGATGCAGTGAATGCTAAAATAGGCTTGGTTACCGAAGACAGGCGCGGGGAAGGACTTTCTCTGGTGATGTCTGTTGCGGAAAATATTACAATGCCCTACATGAAAAAGTTTGCGCACAATGGTGTGTTGAACTTGAAAGAGGAAAGAAAAACAGCACAGAGCATGGTGGATATGTTGAAAATAAAAACACCCAAGCTGGAGACAAAAGTAGAAACGCTATCTGGTGGAAACCAACAAAAGATCGTTATTTCAAAATGGCTGGGTGCAGATTCCGAAGTATTGATTTTTGATGAGCCCACGCGTGGTATTGATGTGGGGGCCAAGGCGGAAATTTATCGGCTGATGGACAGGTTAACACAGGAAGGAAAAGCCATTGTAATGATCTCTTCCGAGCTTCCGGAAATTCTGGCAATGTCTGATCGAATATTGGTTTTTAGGGATGGGCGCATTCACGCCGAAATAACGGAAGTGGATAATTTGACTGAAGAAGAAGTACTACAGCATGCAATTAAAACTTCATGATGGGAGATAGGGGTTATGAATACAGAAAAAGTGACAAGGCAAATGACATTGCCTAAAATGAATTATTCTTTGATTAACAGACTGATGCTAGTGATTATGCTGGTGGCGCAAATTATTATTTTTGCAAATTTAACACCGTATTTTTTGCAATTGGATAATTTGCTGCCTGTAGGTAGAGAAATAGCAACGCTGGGCATTGTTGCCATTGGGCAAACCATGTGTATTTTAACTGGCGGTTTCGACCTTTCGGTGGGCGGCACGGCGGCCATATCCTGCGTGGTGGTGGGTGCGTTTTGTTCTCCCAATATGCTGAATATGCCCTACTACATTGGCTTGCCAATGGGTCTTTTGGTAGCGCTGGCCATTGGCATGTCTAACGGATTTTTAATTACAAAAGTAAAAATAAATCCTTTCATTACCACAATGGCAATGAATTTTATATTGGGTGGCGCAGTGATTTTAATTACCAAGCAGCCCATTACCGTGAACACAGCGGAATTCAAATTTTTAGGAGCAACCACCTTTGGGGATATCAAATTCCCATTACCCATACTTATTTTGGTGGGGCTATATGTGTTGTTTGCATTTATACTGAAGTATACAGTGTTTGGCAGGCAACTTTACAGCACGGGTGGCAACCCGCAGGCGGCAAAGGTTGCTGGCATCAATGTGGATAGAATTAAGTTCTGGACATATTCCCTTAGTGCGGTATTGGCTGGCTTTGCAGGCATTATGCTGGCGTCGCGTATTGCCACGGCAAATCCGGGCATTGGCGGAAGCTATGCGCTGGAAACGGTAGCTGCATCGGTACTGGGCGGCACGGCGCTTTCCGGTGGCGAGGGCAATATTTGGGGTACGTTTTTGGGCGTGCTGGTAACGGGGTTGCTTTCCAACGGGCTTATTATGGTGGGTGCGCCACAGGCATGGCGCGATATTGCCACTGGATTGGTGCTGCTGGCGGCAATCTGTCTGCAGTTGGCATCTAAAAACTCTAAAAAACTTGCTGCATAATAGGAGAAACCGGTATGAATTCCAGAGAAAGAGTAAGGGCTGCGCTTCGGCACGAACAGCCAGATCGTGTGCCAGTGGATTTGGGAGGCTGTGGGCAAACAGGAATCAACGCCAGCACACTATATAAGTTGCGGCAAGCATACAACCTCCCACAGCATCCGTTGAAAATTTGCGAACCGTACCAATTGTTAGGCGAAGTGGAGCAAGACCTGCTAGAAAAAGTGGGTGCGGATGTGTTGCCGTTGTGGAACCCAGGAAACTTAATGGGAACAACGGGCGCTGTAAGAAAACCATGGGCATTTCCGGATGGAACGCCTGTTTTGATGGCACAGGATTTTCAGTATGATGTGACAGAAAGTGGAGATACATTTGTGTATCCTCAGGGGGATAGAACGGCGGCCTACAGCTTGCATTTACCCTCGGATGGGTCGTTTTTCGATAACATCAACCGTGCACCACGGGTGGACGAGGCAAACCTAACGCCGTTGGAGGATTTCAAAGCCTCGTACAGTGTACACACACAGCAAACTTGCGAATATTGGCAACGCGAATCTCAGCGTATTTACCAGCAAACGGAATACTCTATTATGGGTGTGCTGGGTGGCATGGGGCTGGGAGATGTTGCGGAACTGCCCGGACCATTTTTGAAAGAACCAAAGGGCATTCGTAATATGGAAGACTGGCTGATGGCGCATTATTTGCATCCGGAGTATATACAGGCTGTATTTGAATACCAAACGGAAATAATGCTGAAAAACTTGGAGCTATATAGGCAGGCGGTGGGAGAGCGGATAGACAGCATTTGGCTTTCCGGTACGGATTTTGGCACGCAAAACAATCTGTTTTTGGCGCCGGAACTGTTCCGGAAGTTGTACAAGCCATTCTATACCAAAGTAAATGCCTGGATTCATAAAAACACCGGATGGAAAACTTTTTACCATAGCTGTGGTGCGGTGTATGAACTGATTCCCGATTTCATAGAAATGGGTGTGGATATTTTAAATCCGGTGCAATGCTCTGCACAGAATATGAATGCGGAGCAGTTGAAAAAAGAATTTGGAAAGAAAATTACTTTTTGGGGTGCGGGTATCAACACGCAGGCAACGCTGCCCTATGGCACGGCCGAAGAGGTACGCAAAGAAGTGTTACACCGCTTGGAGGTGTTTTCCCCAGATGGTGGCTTTGTGTTTGCTGCCATTCATAATATTGTGGCAGGTGTGCCAGTGGAAAATATTGTAGCAATGTTTGACGCAGTGAAAGAGTTTGGAGGAAAATAATATGACATCCAAAGAGAGAGTAAAAACTGCATTTAGCAGACACTGCCCAGATAGGGTGCCTGTATTTGCGGCATTTGTGCCAGAGGTGGCACAGCGGCTGAAAGATCACTTTTTTATGGATGACCTAACAGACATAGAAGTGAAACTGGGCAACGATATGCTGATGACAAGCGCAGGCATAAGCACTTCTTATTATGGCCAGGGAGAAGAATATGTGTGCCCCTGGGGCTGCAAATGGAAGTATTTCGAAAATGAGGATGGCAGCTATACAGAGATAGTGGGCTATCCTCTGGCAAACGACGAGGACGGCAGTAAGCTGGCAGCGTATCAAATTCCAGACCCGGAAGCGCCGGAGGTATATATGCCTGTGCGCAATTTGGTGCAAAAATATGGTGATACGCATTTTATTTGCACATCACTGGCCTGCTCCATTTTTGAAGCGGGCTGGTACCTGCATGGGTTGGAACAAACGGTAATGGATATGGCGGTGAATCCTGAATATGCAAATGCACTGTTTGACAAGGTGATGGAATTCCCATTGCGGGCTGGGCTACGCGTGATGGAGGAAGGCATTGATATGATTTGGCTGGGTGATGATGTGGGAATGCAGCACAGTATGATGATGTCTACCGATATGTGGAAAGCCTATTTTAAGCCGCGCATGGCTCGGTTAATTGCAGCATTCAAAGAGAAAAACCCAGATATTTTGGTTGCGTACCATAGCTGTGGTTTTGTAGAGCCCATTATAGAAGACCTGATAGAAATTGGGTTGGATGTACTGAACCCCATACAACCACTGGCGATGGATCCAGCAGTTATCAAAGAAAAATATGGTGACAGGCTAAGCTTTTGGGGAGCTATTTGTGTGCAACAAACTCTGCCCAGGGGAAGTGTGCAGGACATTCGGGACGAAGTGTTACTGCGCATGAAAACCATTGGCAGAGGCGGTGGGTACTTAATGGGTCCCGCGCACACAGTGCAGGCGGATACCAGTCTGGAAAATATATTTGCCTTTTATGATGCGGCGCAAGAATTGGGCAGGTACAAATAGCGGAGGAATTATGCTGTGAATAAAGATTGGAAACGTTTGAGGAATTTGGCAGAGCAGTGGATGAATCTGGCGCAAATGCCGGTGATGCAAGAACGTAAAAAACTTTGGGGAAACCTGCACGGCCTAAAACAAACACGTCCCATGATATTGATAGAAACCATGTACATTCAAGACTTTGTGAAGGAAGAGGAACTTTGCTGTGAAGACCCATATCTTCGCAATGTGGAACGCTACATGCAGCAGAACATCATTCATGCCAAAGAGTTGGGCGACGATATTGTTTTGGAACCATTCTTTCGCATTGGCTGGAGTATGCAGCAGCCTTCCTTTGGTGTGGAAATAAAAATGATAGACAGCCCCCAAAAGGGACTGGCCTATGTGTTTGAACATGTGATAAAACGGCCAGAAGATATGGAACAATTGGTGAAACGCCGCTTTACTGTGGACAAGCCCAAAACAATGCAGCGCAAGCAATTGTTGCAGGATATTTTTGGGGATATACTGCCTGTTCGTGTGTGTAATTACGATTTTATGGATGAGGATGGCATTTATGAATGGGTGGGTAATTTCTTTTTCGGTCTCACTTGGCAACTGCACAGGTTTATTGGCTTGCAGGAAATGATGTACTGGTACTATGATTATCCGGATGAAATGCATGCATTTTTGCAGTATATGGTGGATGATCGCCTTGCTATGTTCTGCGAGCTGGAGCAGCAAGGCTGCCTAGCCTCCAATTCGGACAACCAGATGGCAGGGCCGAGATTTTATGGGTATTGCGATGACATGCCGTATTTTGAAGGGGAAGCCAAGTTGAACCAGTTGTGGGCGTGGTGCGAATCTCAGGAAAGCTCCAGTATCTCCGTTGCTATGTTTGAAGAGTTTGTGTTACCGTACTTAGCGCAACTGGCAAAACAGTTTGGGAAGCTCTATTATGGCTGCTGCGAACCGGTTTACGATCGTTTGGATGTGCTGAAAAAAGCGTTGCCCAACATGCGGGCGGTGTCGGTTTCCATGTGGAATGACTTTCATGTGATTGGTGATTTGCTGGGCAAGGACTATGTGTATTCACGAAAGCCATCGCCACCCCCAATATCCGGAAAAACAGTGGATTGGGACGAGCTGAAAAAAGACCTTGTTATCACAAAAAAGTCGGCAAAGAATTGTCATTTAGAGCTACTGTTTCGGGATGTATACGATATTGATGGAGATAGAAGCAGGCTGACAAAGTGGGTGAAAATGGCAAAAGTGGAGCTTGGAATTTAAAGGGAGAGCGAAAAAATGGATGGAAAAAGAAGGCAGCGCGTATTGGATGCGGTGGCGCACAACCAGCCGGATAGAACGCCTGTAGATTTTCAGGCTGTGGGAGAAATTTGGCAGGCAATGTACCGGCATTTTGGAACAGATAGTATGAAGACCGTTTTAGATAGCCTAAATGTGGATTGCGCGTGGGTAGACCCACAGGTTGCGCGGGGCGCTACGCAAAAAGATGCACAAGGGTATTTGGTTGGCTGGGGCGGCAGCAAACTGAAACTGACTGCCAACAACTATGGTGTGTACGAGGAAATTGTACATTACGCAACGGATGATTGCCATACAATAGAAGAAATAGATAGAGCGCTGTGCCTGCCCAATTTGGATGAGTGGGATTTTACGGCAGTAAAAACCGCTTGTAAAGAGTATGACGACAGATATTTGCTGGGTGGGTTTGCCAGCGTGTTTTATTATCCCACGCTCATTCGCAGTTTGGAAGATTTGCTAATAGATATGGCACTGAACCAAAAGGTAGCGCACCATGTGATTAAGCGTTGTTTCGATTGGCACATGGATTACCACGAAAGGCTTTTAAAAGCTGCGAACGGAAGGCTGGACAGTATGCAGCTTGCAGATGATTTTGCCACCCAACTGGATTTGATTGTAAGTGTGGATATGTTTCGGGAGTACTTTAAAAAGCCGATGAGCGAGTATATTGCATTGGCAAGGGCTTATGGCGCAACACCATACCTGCATTGCTGCGGCTCTGCATATCACTTGATTGATGAGTTTATTGACCTGGGTGTCAAAATACTGGATCCGGTGCAAACGGCGGCGCGCAATATGGAGCCGGAAAAGTTGAAAACAGAGTTTGGAAGTGAAATAACATTCCATGGCGCGGGTGAAACACAGAAGATACTGCCCGCGGGCACGCCAGACGAAGTGCGCGCCAACGCAAAAATGCTTTCTTCCCTGTTGGGTAAGGATGGCGGGTATATTATGTCCTCCTGCCATTTTTTCCAAGCAGATGTGCCTGTGGAAAATGTGCTTGCGTTTTATGAATTGGAAAATAGAATTTAGAATGAAAGGTTTGTAGCCAAATGGATCTGCAAAATAAAAAAGGTGCGTTTAAATATGTTGCGATCCGTACATGGATATTGGACAATATAGAGAATTATGTATTCAAACACGGCGAAAAGCTCCCCTCCGAAAATTTACTTTGCAAAAAATTTGCTATTAGCAGGCAAACGGTGCGCAATGCCTTTGAAGATCTGGAAAAGAGCGGTATAGTGCGACGTGTAAAGGGCAGTGGTACCTATGTTGCAAAATCACTGAAGGAGAAGCGCACCAAAACCATTGGTGTGTTGACAAGCTATATCAACGGATATATTTTTCCATCCGTATTGCAGGGGATAGAAGAAACATTTTCCTCCAAGGGATTTGGTATGGATTTGGGAATAACCTACAACAAAGTAGAAGCGGAGAGGCGATTCTTAGAACGTATGATGGATGCCAACATTAGCGGCCTTTTGGTGGAGGGCAGCAAAACCGCATTGCCCAGTCCTAACATTGGGCTTTATAAAGAATTCATTCGTAGGGAAATACCGCTGGTATTTATACACAATTTCTACCCAGAGCTTCTTTATAAATGCCCCAGCATTTTGATGGATGACAAACAATGTTCCAAAAAAATTACAGAATATCTGATAAAAAAAGGACATGTAGATATTGCCGGATTTTTTAAATATGATGACATTCAAGGATTTCGCAGGTACGAAGGATATTTGCAAGCGTTGCTGGAGGCAAACATTCCTATTAATGAGGAGATTATTGGCTGGTTTTCCACCTCCACGCAAGATGCGCTTTTCAACTGGAACAATTACCCCGTGCTGGAAAATATAAATAAATGTACTGCAATTGTCTGTTATAATGATCAAATGGCGAGTAAAATGTATAATTATTTTTACGAGAATGGCATCAAAATTCCGGATGATATTTCCATGGTGGGATATGACGATGCATTTGACAACCCAATGACACGGCTGGAGCTAACCACAGTAAAACACCCCAAAAAAGAGCTGGGAAGATATGCGGCCAATGTACTGATGGAGATGCTGGAACATGGCGTAAACAGTGTGCCTGCAAAACCATATTTTATGGAAGCACCCGTTGTGGTGCGACGCTCTGTACGAGACATATCTATTGTGAAAAGTGAGAATATAACATGAATGTATATTTGGAAAGTATGCCACAAGCAAATGAAGCAATGCGGCGTGTGGAAGCATGGTATCACGGTGAAACAATGGGCAGGCCACCCATTCGATTTTCGGAACACAATAGTAGCCACAATAAAGACATCACTGCAATGATAGAGAGATACGGAAGTGCAAAGCAGTTTTGGTTTGATGCAGAATATCATGTGTGCTCCTATGTGGAATCTTTAGCAGGGAAAACAATGCTGGCAGAGACATTTCCCGTGTTTTTCCCAAATTTGGGACCAAGTGTGTTTGCTTCCTATTATGGTGTGCAGCTGGAGTATGCTGCCACTACATCTTGGGCGCAGCATATGGCAGAAGATATGGAGACTTTTGATGCGAGCGAACTGAAGTTATGTACTGTCTGCGAGAACTGGAATAAGATTGATGAGATTACAAAGCTGGCGCTAGAGCTGGGAAAAGATAAGTTTTTGACAGGGTATACAGATTTGCACCCCTCGCTGGATTGCGTTGCGGATTTTGTAGGGCCGGAAGGGCTGTGCATGGCACTGTATGATTGCCCCAAGAAAATAAAGGCTATGGCGGACGTTTTTTGTAAGGATTTTGAAAAGGTGTTTGCCTATTATCATCAGCAACTAAAAACACAACCTTCTGTAACGTGGATGGGTATTCCCTCTGCAAAGCCAATGCACATTCCCAGCTGTGATTTTGCTTCTATGCTTTCCCCGGCACAGTTTGAAGAATTTGCGCTTCCCTATATATTGCGCGAAATAAAGCTTGCAGATTACAATATATTTCATATGGATGGCATTGGCGTTGCACAACACCTAGATCAATTGCTGGAGATCAAAGAAATACAGGCCATTCAATGGGTGCAAGGGGTGGGCGAAGATGAACCCATTATGCAGTGGGTGCCACTGATTCAAAAAATACAGAATGCAGGCAAAGGCGTGGTGGTGGGTATACAGCCAGTGGAATTGAAAGACTTCATGCGGGAAGTATCACCCAAAGGTATCTATTTAACCATGAATGCAGAGGAACAAGAGCAGAGCGATATTGTGAAGCTGGTAGAAAACTGGAAGTAAAGGATAAAATAAAGGATGGAGAAGAAATGAAAGTATTGGATAAATATGAAGTATGGTTTGTTACGGGCAGCCAAAGCCTGTATGGGGAAGAAACGCTAAAGCAGGTGGCACAGCATGCATATGCCATGGTGGACTTTTTTAACAAAAACGCAAAACTGCCAGTAAAGCTGGTATGCAAGCCAGTGGTGAAATCGCCAGATGAAATTACACAAATGGCAAAGGACGCAAACTATGAAGATGGATGTGCGGGAATTATTACATGGATGCACACGTTTTCGCCATCCAAAATGTGGATAAATGGGCTGAAACAGATGGGCAAGCCCATGCTGCACCTGCACACACAGTTTCACAGGGAAATACCGGTGAACGAAATTGATATGGATTTTATGAATACAAACCAGTCTGCGCATGGGGATAGAGAACATGGCTTTATTGGTGCACGTATGCGCTTGAAAAGAAAAGTTGTGGCAGGGTACTACCAAGATGAAGAAGTTGCGGAGGGGATAGGCACATGGATGCGTGCGGCAGTGGGTGCAATGGAATCTCAAAAATTGAAGGCGGTGCGCTTTGGTGATAATATGCGCGAGGTAGCGGTAACCGAGGGAGACAAGGTGGAGGCGCAAATACGGCTGGGTTGGTCTGTAAATACCTATGGAATAGGCGCTTTGGTAGCAGAGATGGAAAAAATTTCTGCCAAAGCTGTGGAGGAACGGTTTGTTCAATATCAAAATGACTATGATATAAAAACTGACAATGTGGATGCTGTAAAATACCAAATAAAAATAGAACTGGCACTGGAAACGTTTTTTGAAAGACATGAATTTGGTGCCTTTACCACCAGCTTTGAGGACTTGTATGGAATGGAACAATTGCCGGGAATGGCCAGCCAGTCTATGATGAAGCAGGGATATGGCTTTGGTGGAGAAGGAGACTGGAAAGTGGCTTGCCTAACACGGCTAATGAAGCTGATGGGCGAAGATGTGAGAAAGGGTACCACCTTTATGGAGGACTACACCTATCACCTAGCCAAAGGAGAGGAAGCGGTGCTAGGGGCGCACATGCTGGAGGTATGCCCCAGTATTGCCGCAAGGAAACCAAGCGTTGTGGTAAAGCCACTGGGCATTGGCGGCAAGGACGACCCTGCACGCTATGTGTTTGATGGAAAGGAAGGCCCGGCGGTGTATGCCACACTTGTGGATATGGGGGATCGCTTTCGGTTGATTGTTGCGGATGTGTATTGTATAAAGCCTATAGCGCCCATGCCAAACCTACCTGTTGCCTGCACTATATGGCGGTTGCTTCCCAATTTTAAAACGGCAACAGAAGCGTGGATACTGGCCGGCGGCGCGCATCACAGCGTGCTAAGCTATGACCTAACAATGGAAACGATGCGTGACTTTGCAGAGATGATGGACATAGAATTTGTGCACATTGGAAAAAATACAACAACGCAGCAGCTGAAACAAGATCTGTTGGTTGCGGATTTGGTGTGGAAACTGAGATGAAAAGCAATTTGAAGCTTCTTTTAGCCTCTTTCCGCTAAATACAATGCAAAACCTAGATATTCTATCAAAAAACCGCACATCAGTGTGGTTTTTTGATGCAGTTATAGATGCGTTCAAAAGTGTATATTTCCTAAATATAACTCCTGTAATACTGATTCCGGATAGAAACAACGCAAAAGCGATATTTCTATCATTGCCATAAGGCAGTTCCGAAATGCTCCACATTTTGGACGAAATCATTATTGAATGACATTCCCACTCGAAAAATGAAAAAACATTTTTCGAGTCGCGCATACTGCGCGCGATTTATTACGAAGTATATCGCTTCATTCATTTGTTTTTTAGGGCGATGAAACAGAGGTTTTAAATCAGAATTGGTATTAACAAGATGTTTTTTCTATTTTTTGTGCTGTTTTTTTCTAATTTTGTGATATAATTAATTATTAAAAAAATTTACAGAAACCGGCTGAATAAAAGTGCTATTCAGGCCGGTTTCGGTTTTTTACGAATGAAGAACGTGCTGAGAAACAGTAGGCAGATGCGGTGCCAATATGGGTATGCAGCCAACCAAATGTGATTCTTGTGGATTGCGCCATCGGCATGGAGGGAAAATACAGTGTTTTTAATCCAGAAATAGTATAAGAGGTGAAACAATGAACGAAAAGCATACAAATCTGTATGAGATAGCTATCTGTGATGATCATGCTTCTTTTTTAGATGATACGCAGAAGCTTGTGCGTGAAATATTAGAGGATCATAAGATTGGCTATCATGTGGATTGTTTTTCCTCTTATATATCAATTGAAGAAGCCATTACGCAAGATAAAGAACGATATGATATCATCTTTCTGGACATTCAGCTAGGCGGGCAAAGTGGAATGGATTTGGCAAAAAAGATAAGAGGGATGAAGGTGGAGGCAACGATTATCTTTATCACGGCTTATGCTGAGTTTGCTATTGAAGGATATGAGGTGAATGCTTTTCGGTATTTGCTGAAGCCGGTGAGCAAGTCCATGCTAGAGGATGTATTGTTGCTGGCTTATGAAAGAGGTCAAGAGACAAAAGCAAAGGAGCTGGTGATAGAAATGGGCGCTATGATTCGCAAAATCCCGTACGGTGAAATTCAATATATTGAAATACAGGGACGCTCCACCATGATTCAAATGAGAAAAGAAAGGTTGGCAACCACTTATAAAATATCTGAACTGGAAGAAATGCTGAAAGGCAGCGACATTATACGCTGTCATCGTAGCTTTTTGGTAAATTTGCAGAATATTCATATGTTACAGCGATATGAAGCATCTACCACCACAGAAGATACGATCCCAATTAGCAAGGCCTATTATCAAAATGTTAAAAATACCTTTATGCAATATTTGTCTCGAAAATCTTGAGTGCTTCGCTTTGTGGTTATATTTTGATCGCAACGTTTATTTCAAAAGTAGTATCTTCTTTGTTTATTGTCATAAAGCCATTGTGTTTTTTTGCAATTTTTTCTATAATCTTTAGGCCGTATCCACGATGCTGGGTTAGTTCAGACGAAGATTCGAGAGTTTTTTTTGCAGGGGAATAGGTATTTTTGCTTGAAATATACAAAAAATTGTTTTTTATGTGCATCTTTAGGGAAAAAAATGATTTGCTTGTAGGGGGAAGCTCTTTTAGAGCGGCCAGGGCATTATCCAATATATTGGCAAGTACACTATTCAATTCATTGTCCAAAAGAGGCAGATGTTCAGGGACGTCAATTTCAAGGTTAAGATGAATTTTTGATTTTTCTATTTCGCCTAGTTTGCTATTTAATATCATATTGACCAAGCTGTTGCGGGTATGTATCGCAGGAATGATGGCATCATCCTGTGATATAAGATTTTTGATGTAGTCATTTGCTTTCTCGTATTCTTTTTGTTTCAGCATGGATTGAATGATCAAGAAATGATTTTTCATATCATGGCGCAGCATGGAAACATGTTCTGTATATCTGCTTAGGTTTTGATATCCCTCGTTGGCTGTCATTTCTCTGGCGCGCAAAATTTCTAGATCAATCTTCTTTTGCACGGCTTCCATGGCAAAATCGAACAGTGTTATTACAATTGCAACTACGAGTACTGCAAGCATTACTGTTTTTTGTAGTAAAAAATAGCAAGTCAAAAACAAGTTATATACTATTTCACTGGCGGCTGTTGGCGTTAGCATAATGATTCCGCAGGCAAGGAATACAAGCAGTGCACCCAGTCCAATCTGCTTAATTAGCCGTGTTCTTGCGGGATGCCTTTTTTGCCATTCCAGCAAGCATAGAAAAATCAAAGCAATATAGACAAAGATTTTGGCTGCCGATGTGATATGAAAAATCTTATTGGTTATTGAAAAAGGCAACGTAAACAGTATTCCGCTTTGCTCTAAGACCGTAATCACAATCAATATAGCAAACAACAAAATAGACCATTTTCGGTATTTTTTTAATTTAATGCACAAGTAAATGAATATGGGTACAGCATAAAGCTTTATAATATAATCTTCGTATCTGCCGGGAATTGCATACTCCCAGCTTCTGGAATAAGGAAGAAGAAATAGATAGGTCAGAGACCATAAAAATGCTGACAGCGCCAATAAAAGCAGCGACCAATCCCATTTTTTTTGATACAAGCGCAATAGGAAAAGCGAAATCAAAACAATTGCTATTACCATCAACAAGATAGAAGGCATATAGCTTTTTGCAGTACCTGCCACAGAATAACTATCAAGCGCTTCTACTGTAGTTATTTTCGCAAAACAAGTATAGACGGTTCCTCCTGTGTCGTTTACTCCCGGTTGGGAAGGCTCGCTTTGGGCAATGGTTAAAGTTTTTCCTACATAATCCGAAGGCAACGAAATATAGATTCTTCTTTGGAGTATCATTTCTTCAGGATTTTCCATAGGAAATTGAATGCTTCCTATTCGATTCTCTGCATTTGGGTAGTTGGTATAAAGCAAGTTGTCTTCTAGAAAAACACTTGTATATTTGCCAAGCAAAGTAAGCTCCAAAATTGCGCCGTCCTGATGGTCACCCGGTAGGGCTTCTGTTATTTGATGAGACATATAAAAGGTATCGCTGCTGTGTGGTAACCCTTCATAGTGTCCATCAACATACGTTAATTCCTTTTTTTCTCCAAGTTCAAAGGTATAAACATCCCAAATCGTTTCATCTTGCAACATTCCAACGCTTAACTGTTTTTCATATTGCGTAAGCGGGTTGAAGTATTGGCTGATGTATAAACCAAAGGCAATGCATATCAGAATAAAGAGCACTAATAAAATAAGAAATATTTTGTGTTTACTTATAAAATCGGAAAAGTTGGATTGGCTCAAGTTGCAACCTCACTCGCAGTATGGTTTTTTTATTATTTTACAGGTAAGCAAATTTTTTATCAAGTGATAAACATTGATCTGTATATTTGGGTAAACTTTCAAAGTAAATATAGCAGTAGATAAATCACGTTGAGAAAAATATGAAGAAAGAAAAAATGGCATTATTCACACTAACCCAAGCAGAAATTTCTCTGCAACAAAAAATCTGTGGCGTTGTTTGGTTTGTCTAAAATCATACGGAAGTGGGTGAAGCATTATCAACAACTGCTGTAGCAAGAATTGAGATATACGAAAACATATCTCAACAATATTCAAAATATCTCAAATATTGTTTGACGTTATGTCTTATGATGTGGTAACATTTATTTATAAGTTGTATTCAAATTTACAAATATTCGCAAGAAATTACAAAATGCTAATAAGGGGATTTTATGAGTTTTGTTGTTGGTATTGATGTCGGAACAACTGGTGCAAAGTGTGGATTATTTCAGCTGAATGGTGAAATGATTGCGAGCGCTTATCGTGAGTATGTATGCGAATATCCAAAACCAAATTGGGTTGAGCAAGATGTTGTTATGGTTGTAAATAATGCTTTTGAAACAGTGAAAGAAGTAATTGAAAAAGCAAAAATAAATGTAAAAGAGATTGTGTCGGTATCGGTTTCCTCGCAAAGGACTTGCTCCATTTTTATAGATGCAAATGACAAGCCACTGAAAATGATTTCATGGCAGGACAATCGTACCAGAGCGGAAGTAGAAGAAATTTGCGAAAAAATATCACAAGAAGAATATTATACAATTACTGGCTTGCCCATGAATACCACGTGGGTTCTTACGAAGATGATGTGGATGCGAAAAAATTGCAAAGAGATTTGGGACAAGACAAAGCGCGTTGTGCAATTACAGGACTACATTTTGCATCGGTTGGGTGCTGACGATTATTATATTGATATTCCGGATGCTGTTCTAATGGGCGTTTGGGACAACGATAAAGGGTGTTATTCTAAAAAGATTCTTGAACTGTTTTATATTGATGAAAAAATGTTGCCTATTCCTCGTAAATGTGGAACAAAAGTAGCTGTAATTTCGGACAAAGCACAAGAAAAAACAGGCTTGTTGGCTGGAACGCCAGTTTGTGTTGGAGCAGGCGATCAAAATGCTGCAGCAGTTGGTGCAGGTGTTATTCAAGAAGGCATCGCATCGGTATCAATTGGCACCGGCGGAATGGCAATTATTATGTTGAATCATGCTTATCGTGATAAAAATGGGAAAACATGCATTGGGCGACACGCCATCGACGGAAAATGGCAGATTGAAGGTTACCAGATTGGTGCGGCAGGTGTTTTCCGCTGGTGTAGAGACGAAATTGCTAAATACGAAAAAGAACAATCGAAAACAAAGCAATACAATGTATATGAAAAAATGAATGAGTTGATTAAACAGGTGCCTGCAGGTGCTAAAGGATTGGTTTTTTTACCATACTTGGCCAGTGCAGCAGCACCAAAATGGAACCCAGATGCGCGCGGAACACTTGTGGGCCTAACATTTGCACATGATAGAAGGCATGTTATGCGTGCAATCATGGAAGGAATTACGCTTGAGCAAAAAGATATCTTGCGTTCGATGAGGGAAACAGGAAACAAGATTTCCAAAGTGCGAATTATGGGCGGTGCTTCGAAATCGGAGCTATGGTGTCAAATGCAAGCAGATATGTACGAAACTCAAGTTGAAACATTAAAAATAACGGATACAGCATTGGTAGGAGCAGCAATTTTTGCGGGTTTGGGTGTTGGCGCTTTCAAAACGATTGAAGAGGCGGTACAAGCCATGGTGCATGTAGACAAAACATACTTACCTGATGAAAAAAATGTTGCAATATACAACCAATTGTACGAAATTTTTGAAAAAACGTATCAAGCAATGAATCAGAACAACGTATATGAATTGGTTGCAAAGTTTCAGAATATGTAAAATTTACGGAGGATAAGACAGAAATGGATTCAAGACAAAGAGTAAGAGCAGCAATGGATCACAAGCCCACAGATAGGGTGCCTATGGATTTGTGGGGTTCCGCTTGCAGAATTCATACAGAAGAATATAAATTGATTGCAAACAATCTAGGATATGAAAATTACGGAGAACTTTTAAGGCCAGGCTCCACAACAGAATATGTAGATTATCGCATTAGCGATAGAGTGGGTGCTGATTTTAGACATATTAACATTGGAAGACCAGATGGATTTCAATCGTATAAAGATAAAGATGGCAACTCTTATGATGAATGGGGAATTGGTAGGAAGCTAATTTCTGGTTACAATGCAATTACAGTACATCCATTTCATGATGCGGATATCAGTGCCATAAAAAAACATAAATGGCCAGTTTCAAATGATGCAGGAAGAGTGCGAGGATTGCGAGAACAAGCAAAAAAATACTATGAGGAAACAAACTTTGCAGTTACCGCTACATCAGCTGTATCTGGAACCATTTTTGAAATGGCTCAGTATTTACGTGGAACAGAAGATTTTCTGATGGATTTGTATATCAATCAAGACTTTGCAAGAGCGTTGATAGACAAAGTGACCGAAGTGGTTTTGGATATCAATTTGAGTTATTTAGAAGAGATTGCAGACTATGTGGAATGGATTGAGTTTACGGAAGATTTGGCAATGCAAAGAAACTTATTTATATCGAAAGACTTATTTGTGAATTTTTTTGAACAGCCGCATCAAACCCTGTTTTCTGAAATCAAAAAGAGGTTTCCAAAGTTGAAGATATTTTTCCATTCGTGTGGTGCAATCAGTGAAATGATTCCGAACATTATTGGGTGGGGCGTAGATATTTTGAACCCATTGCAACCAACAGCAGATAATATGGATTTGACATTTATTAAAAAAGAATATGGACAAGATGTGATTTTCCACGGTGGAATAGATATCCAAAATACGATGATAGGAACTATTGCAGGAATACAAAGCGAGGTTAGAGAACGAGTGGATATTATGGCGGAAGGCGGCGGATATATACTGGCTCCCACAAATCATATTCAGTCGGATGTGCCAATAGAAAACTTCTTTGCCTTGTATGACTATGCAAAGCAATATAGTTCGAAATAATAGAGGTGTAATATGTTGAAAATTGCCAGACTTGATGCTTTGATGGAAATAATTAAAACAAAAAAGTATATCACAGTAAAAGAGTTGATGAATCAGGTAGATTGTTCACATTCAACGTTACAAAGAGATTTGGGGCTTTTAGAAGAGCGCGGAAAGATTACTAGAACGTATGGCGGTGTTTCTTATATTGGATCTATCAATTCATCTGTGATGAAAAGAGAGTATTTAATGTACAATAGGAGAAAACTAAGATGCCTTGAAGAGAAAATAGCCATTGGAAAGAAAGCGCAAAGTTACATTGAAGATGGCGATATTATATTTTTGACCCACGGAACAACAACGAGCCAAGTGGCATTGCAACTGAATGACACAAAGGAAATTACCATTGTAACAGATGGGGTAGATATTATAAACGCATGTGAGAAAAAACCCAATGTACAAGTGATTGCAACAGGTGGCTTAATTAATTATAAGTCTATGCAAATTGAACATAATCCCTATATTACAAATACAATAAAAAATATTAACATAAAAAAACTAATTATGGGTGTTGGTGGTTTATCGGAAAAAAACGGAATTACTTTTTATGATTATGCAAGTTTTAGCTTTCTACAAGAGATAGTGGGGGAAATTGAAAAGATTATTGTAGTTGCAGACCATACGAAATTTGGAAAAATTGCATTGGCCAATTTTTTATCGATGGATAAAGTAAATGTTGTGATCACGGATGGACATATTTCAAATACAAATCAAGATTTTTTAGAAAAAGACAATGTGGAATGTGTGATAGCATACACTGATTAAAAATCGAAAAAGATCCTAGTTTTATAAAAACAAATAAGGTTTGAACTGATAGAAGAAGTTACGGCATGGAGGTTTTTGGAAAACAAGAATGTCTTTGCCATAGCGATATAGGTGTGCCCCCAAAAGCGTATGCGATTGGTTGGACGAAGTAATACAGAGTAAAAGCTGGATGAAGTATTGTGCTTGGGAAACCTTTAAAGTTATACTTTCTGCACCGCTACTTGGCTCCTTTTTGGAAGATAAATGCTTTGTTGCAGAAACATGATACCAGCGAGGGTTGCAAGTTCTCAATTTTCATTTAACTTTACAATACGAAAATAAAAAAATGGAGGAACTTAGAATGAAAAAAGTATTATTGATTGCATTGGTGGCAATGGTGGCGATTTCGTGTTTTGCATGTTCGCAACCTGCCCCAGCAGCAGAACCGACGCAAGCCCCAGAAGTTTCGGCGACTGAGGCTCCAGCAGAAGCACCTGCGGCAAAAGAAGAAGCGCCAGCTGCGACCAAAATTGTTTTGGGTGGTACAGGATTGATGGAAGATCAGTTCACAAGAGTTTTGATGAACGGCTACATTGATAAAGCAAAAGAACTAGGTATTGAAATGATTACATCAAACAGCCAAAGTTCAGTTGAAAAAGAAGCAGAAAGTATCAATAATTTCTTGCAAGCAGGTGTGGCGGGCATGATTATTGAACCTGTAAATCCAGATGCATCGGCTGCAATGGTGGAGCAAGCAGTTGCGAAAGGTGTTCCTGTATTTGCGTGCGCTATTCCAATTAATTCAGATAAAATCTTTGCATCTTCAATTAATGATAATTATGAACTAGGAACAAGCACAGGCACAGAAGCGATTGCTTTTTTGGAAGAAAAATATGGAAAAGAGAAAGAAATAAAATGTGCTATTTTGGCATATGACTCTCAAGATCCAGTAGGCTCGGGACAACGCATTGATGGATTTAAAGATGCGGTGAAAGAGTTCAACATCAACTATGTAGCACGTCAAGAAGGATTCATGCCTGATAAAGCTGTTGGCGTTGCTGGCGATATCCTGACGGCAAACCCAGATATCGACATCATTTATTGTGCAAATGAAGGTGGCGTTATTGGGGCGGTAAATGCAGTAAAATCGGCAAAAAGAGAAGGAGCTACCTTTGTGTTTGGTGTGGATTGCAGCGTTCAAATTTGTGACATGTTGCTTTCGGAAGATAATATTTGCCAAGCAGTTACTGCTCAGGATCCATATGCGCAAGGTCAATATGCTGTACAAACATTGTATGATTATGTATCTTCTGGCAAAGAACCCGCTGTTAAGGATATGAAAGTTGAAAATATTCTTGTTACAAGAAATGACCCAGATGGAGTAAAGGCATTTGCGGATAACTGGAAAGCTCGCTCAGGTGCATAATTGATAGCCTATCAAGTAATGTAATGCTATTGAGGAAGAGAAGTGAACGTTCGTTTCTCTTCCTCCAAATTTGGAGGAATTGCAAAATGGGTTATAAATTGGAAGCGAAAAAAATAAGCAAGCAGTTTCCGGGAACATTAGCTTTAGATCAAGTGTCGGTTTCTTTTGATTCAGGAGCAGTGCATGCTGTAATTGGAAAAAACGGATCAGGGAAAAGCACATTAATGAAAATTTTCTCTGGTGTGCACAGTGCAACTTCAGGAGAAGTATGTTTGTTTGATAAAAAAATAGAAAATAATTCACCCACCCAAGCCATTGAAAATGGGATTGCAACAGTATATCAAGAATTGAGCTTGGTAAATGATTTGACAGTTGCTGAAAATATTTTTCTAGGCAATTTACCTTTGAAAAGTAGAAATAGAATTGATTGGCCAGCAGTTCACGAACGAGCAAACAAGGTTTTGAATGAGCTGAATGTACAAATTGATACAAGAATGATGGTGAAAAAGTTGTCGGTAGGACAACAACAATTAGTGGAGATTGCAAAAGCAATGGCATCCAATCCGAAAGTATTGATTTTAGATGAACCAACCTCTGCATTATCAGATAACGATTGCGAAAAATTATTTCATGTGGTTAGGAGTCTGAAAGAAAAAGGCATTATCATTTTATTTATATCACATAGATTACAAGAGCTTTATAGAATTGCAGATTATGTTACAGTGTTGCGCGATGGCGTGTTGGTTGGATGTAGAGCAATTGATGAATTAGAGCCGAAAGATATAGTCAATATGATGTTTGGCGAAGTGGAACAAAAAGTAAAACCAGAATCTTATGTACAAAATGAAACGGTGTTAGAAGCATGCAATTTAACCGGAGAAAAGTTTGAGAATATTAGTTTTAAGCTGAAAAAGGGTGAAATACTTGGCATTGCAGGAATGATGGGATCGGGAAGAACGGAACTTTTAAGAGCAATTTTTGGAATTGATCGTTTTGATTCTGGTGAATTAATTGTGAAAAATGCAAAGCAAAAACGAAAACAAATTACACCTGAAACAATGAAAAAATTAGGTTTGGCATACACATCTGAAAACCGCAAGGAGGAAGGGTTATGTCTTAACATGAGCATTGGTAATAACTTGTGTATGGCAAGTATTTATGACATTAGTCCTCACAATAAAATTGATAGAACTCTTGAGAAAAAATATATTGAAAAGCAAATTGAAGGATTATCAATTAAAGTGAGCAACTATGAGGCTCCAGCTTCATCAATGAGTGGTGGAAATCAGCAAAAAATTGTTGTGGGAAATTGGTTGAACACCAATCCTGAAATTATTCTTATGGATGAACCATCGCGTGGCATTGATGTAAATGCCAAGCAACAAATATTTAATATCATGTGGGATGAGTCCAAAAAGGGTGTGTCCTTTATTATGGTATCAAGTGAGCTTGAGGAACTGATTGAAGTATGCGACAGAGTTATTATTATGCGCAATGGGCAATTTAAAGGTGAGGTTAAGACAAAAGAGTTGACAGTAGAAACGATTTATTCGATGTGTATGGAGGCGGAGAAAAATGAGTAATACAAAAGTTGTAATAGAAAAGAAGAAATTTAGTTTAAATGATTGGTTGCTTGAAATAGTTTTGTTAATCTTGGTAGTGGCATTTGTTTTTATCGCACCAAATTTTCCAACTGTGGGTAACGCACTTAATATATTGAGAAATATTTCTTTCAAAGGTATTGTTGCCCTTGGGATGACCATGGTTATTATTGCAGGTGAAATTGATTTAAGCGTTGGTTCCGGCATTGCTTTTTTCGGTGTTATGACAGCATTCCTTACCAAAAATATGCTTGCAGCCGGGATGAATGAATATGCTACTATTGTAATTGCGATTGTGGTGGTAATGATAGGAGGCTACGCAATTGGTGCGGGTGTATCAACAATTATAACAAAATTTGGTGTTCCATCGTTTATTGCTACATTGGCTATGATGCAGCTTTTGCGTGGTAGTGCTCTACTTGTGTCAGGCGGATTTCCCATTATTAGTTATCCAGAATGGTTTGGCTTTTTAGGAAGTGGCTACATTGGGCCAATCCCGTTTCCAGCAATTATTTTCATTGTTGTTTTGATTGTGATGGCCTATGTTATGAAAAATACCCCATTTGGGCGTTCTATTTATGCAGTTGGTTCAAACAAGGAATCGGCAAGATTAAGCGGTATTAATATTGGAAGAGTGAAGCGGAAAATATTTGGAATTACAGGATTGTTGACTGCTGGAGCAGGTATTATGATTTCATCTCAAATTGTGAGTGGCTCTCCGCTGAGTGGACAGGCGTGGGAGATGGATGTAATTGCTTCTGTTATCATTGGCGGGGCTTCTTTAAGTGGTGGCGCAGGAACGGTAAGAGGAACATTGATTGGCTGTATTTTCTTAGGTGTGTTGTTAAATGGAATGACGTTGCTGAATGTAAATGAATATTGGCAATACATTGTTCGTGGCGTGCTGATATTGGCAGCTGTATTGATTAATATTTTAGTAAAAGAAATTAAATAGTGTTTGTGGATTCTGCAATAGTTCAGGATGATTCAATCCCTGTGTTTTCCTCTGAGATGTTACCGGAAACACATAATATGAACTAGTGTAAAAAATAGCAATTGCATTTTTTCAAAGAAAGACATGTTTTTATGTTATGGAAACATGTCTTTCTTATACCAATTCCGATTTTTTTAAAATCTCTGTTTCATCGCCCTAAAAAACAAATGAATGAAACGATATACTTCGTAATAAATCGCGCGCAATATGCGCGACTCGAAAAATGTTTTTTCGTTTTTCGAGTGGGAATGTAGTACAATAGTGATTTCGTCCAAAATGCGGAGCATTTCGGAACTGCCGTATGGCAGTGATAGAAATATCGCTTTTGGGCACTGTGAAAAAAAGTCTGTAAAAGCAGCTTTCGATGATAGAATATCAAAGG
>CAZQBV010000033.1:0-25875 GCA_964592125.1 uncultured Christensenella sp. | reverse complement strand
CTTACAAAAAATCTTGTCATTGAAAGCCTATTTACAGAGATAATTTCACAGACCCTATTAGCCCAAAGGCTTGGCATTCTCTAGCAGGTACTTTTCTGCTGCTGGAGACCAAAGGCCATTGGTCTTTTCCACAATCTTCGCAAGCTCTGCAAACATTGGGTCGGTTTTGCCCAGTTCCGCAAAATCATCAATTGCGGTAAGTGGCATATCTATTTGGTTGTAGATTAACTTTTTGCCACCGGGAATGTCGTGCAAGGCAAGGGTTACTTCGGGTACACAGTTTAGCCCGCCAACATGAGTAATCATAACAGAAGGGTCTATAGCTCCACTGGCCATAGCTTCTAGCGACATACGCATGTCGTTGGTGTTTCCACCGGTATTGCCACAAATGTGTGTTGCAGCATAATGCACATTGTAGAAATTGAACTCTGCCTTGAATTTGGGGTCTGTAGGGCCGGCGAAGAAATTCATGCAGCCATCTGTACCCAACAGGTCATCGCCCATCTCTATCACTGGTTTTACAGGTGCCATTACAAATACATCATCGAAACCTGTACCTCCCGAAAGTTTCAGTACATAGTTCAAATCGTTTTCTTTTGTGTTCACATAGTGCAGCTCTATGCCCAGCTCTTTGGCATGTGCCACACTGTATATTTTTTCGGCACGGGCAAGACGGGTAGAGTCTATATCTGTAACTACCAGTAAAGAAGGCTTTCGGGGGCCATGCAATGCATAATCTATTGTGCCCAGCCCCATGGGGCCAACGCCTGCCAGCACTGCCATTTTTCCGCCATCCACAATACCCATTTTGTGCTCGTAAGAGCCATATTCCATATGGTAGAAGGAGTGGAAGCCGCCCAGTATGCAGCTCATTGGCTCTGCCAGAGAGCCATAATAAAAGGCATCGCTGTCATATTTCAAAAAGCAATTGGTTTCGAATACTTGGAAGGGAATAATGATATAGGTTGCATCTCCGCCATAGTAGGGGAAAGAATAACCGGGGGAATCTAAAGTGCCCTGATAGAACATGGCAGGCTGCACAGTAAATTTGTCGCCCGGCTTAGCATATTGTGTACGGTTCTTGCCCACCTGTACCACTTCGCCACAAAATTCATGACCGATAATGACAGGGTTCGTGGCAATGTCGTTAGGCACACGTTTGTGATCGCTACCCTGTATGGCTGCTTTGTAGCTAGACATACACAAGCTATCCGAAATGACCTTTGCCAGTATTTCATCATCATTGATTTCCGGAAGTTCAAATTCTTCCAGACGCAAATCGTTTTTGCCGTATAATCTAACAGCTTTTGTTTTCATGTAGTATCTCTCCTTCGTTAATATAGTACTTTGCTTTATGTTACTGCCTTATTGCAATCATACAATAAATATTAGATTACTTCCACACCTTTTCGTGCTGCTTCCTGTATTACTTCTTTATCCAACTCGCCATCCGATATCAGTATATCAATATCTTCCATATTGGCATAGGTGAAAGGCATAATCTTATCCACCTTTTTGCTGTCCATCATTATTATTTTTTGTCGGGCACGATTTATGACTTCCTTTTTAATTTCGCATTCCGTATATGTGCCACTGGTGAATCCGTTTTCCATAGAAAAACCGCTGGAGGCTACAAAGGCGATGTCTATATTTACTTCGCGTATGAAAGAGCAAGAGGTAATACCCGATACCGATATGGTACTTCTGTTTACTTGCCCGCCAATTAGCGTTACACTTGGTTTTTGTTTTTTGATCAGTTCCAGCGCAATGTTTACACCGGATGTCATAATAGAGAGGTATTCGTCCTTCATTTCCCGTGCAAAAAGCATCATGGTGGTGCCGGCATCCACATAAATAGAACGACCGCGTTCTATAAACTGTTGCGCTTTTTTTGCTATTAAATACTTTTGCGCCACATTTTCCAGTGCGCGTTCGGAATAGATATCCTCTGCAGCTATAGATAAGCGACTCATGGCAACTGCGCCGCCGCGTGTGCGCTTTACAAATCCATTGTCCTCCAAATATTTCAGGTCACGCCGAAGTGTCATACTGGAACAATTGGGAAAGCTAATTTCCAAGTCTTTCAGTTTTACTTCGCCATGCTGGCGCAGAATTTCTTTTATTCCTTCTCTTCTCTCAGAATTCATAGCGTTTGTCTCAACCTTCACTCTGCAAATTAAAATTTTCGGGCATAATATTTTTTGCAGAACCGGTTTCATTATAACATTTTGATGTTAATTATACAAATAAATTTGCACAAACATGATAATTTTTATCATGTTTGGTGTGAGAGACAACAAAACATAAAAACAGTGCCAGGCAAAATTGCGCAGGCACTGTTCGCTTCAAAAGAGCTAAGATTCATTTGTTTTTTTCTTGTATTCGTCCAGCTTTTCATTGTATTCGACAATTTTTTTCTTTTGAACTCTCCATATTCCAATAGAAATAGCAATATAAATTCCTATAAAGCTGGCGAAATACAAAAACATAGGCCAACCCAATGGTGGCAACCAGCCAAATAGTGACATTAATATGATATTTCCAATTATCAAAACAGAAAAATGTATAATAGAACGCCATAAACGTTTTTTCACACTGTCTTTCTCGGAACCAATCCATATCATTTGCACGCAGGCGATAAAGGTTGCCAGAATAAAATCATAACCAATTTGTTCAATGGGAATCATTCCTCCGCCATACCCCAAAATAGCAATTAACGTAGTGATTACTACAGCCAACGTAAGTGCAGAACAAAATATAAATAGAAAGCTGCCAAATCCTTTTAAATTCATTTTCATGGTTATTTTCCTCCTATACCTAATTTTTGTTTTAAAATGGGCGCGTATTGCCGGGATATAATTTGTTTTTCACCATTTTCTAATTCCACCTCAATTTTGCCATTCAAAAGGGGAGTTAGGCTTTTCACAATTGTAAGATTTATAATGGTGGACTTGTTGGCGCGGATAAATCCATCGGCGGCAAAATCCTGCTCAATTTCGTATAGTCGAAGTACGCATTCATACACATTGTCTTTGGTATACAGGAATACTTTGTCGTCTACACTTTCGAAATAATATACAGCCTGTGGATCCAGCACGAACACTTGCTTGCCAATACTTCCTGTTAGCTTTTTATCGGTGGTACTTGCAAGCGCTAAAATTTTTACAATGGTGTCGTTCATCTCGCGGCACTTTATAACAATTTCTTCTTCCGCAAGGCTTTTGTCGCAATCCAATGTTATTTTCATACACATGCCCTCCTTTGTGTTTATACTATAAACCAAAAAGGCCGCTTAGGAAAGCGGCTTTGGGTATGTTGCGATTATGATAGTGTTAGTTGCGCAACGGCACGGTCAAGAATCATTCGCCCAACAAAAACTTGTTAAGCGCAGGTACATCTTGTGCAATATAGCGGCATTTATAATGTTGTAAATCTTCTATGGATTTAAAACCGTAGCCCCACAAGGCAGCGCAAAAATCTATGCCTATTGCATCTGCACCTTCAGCATCATAATGGGTATCGCCAATCATTATGGTGTTTTCTATATCGGCATTCAAACGGTTTAGGCAGTCCTGCATAATTTCGGTTTTATCCGCATATTCGGAATTGGGCACTGCGCCAGCCACTGCCTGAAAGTATTGCAGCAAATTGAAACAACGCAGTGTTTCCCTTACGGTGCGCTCTTGTTTGGCAGAGGCAATGGCTACGGTGGCACCCGCTTCGTTCAGTTGCATTAGTAAATCTTCCATATCTTGATAGATATAGGCATCCAATATTCCTTTGGTTTCTTTGTACTGCTTTCGGTAGGCGGCAACCACTTCATCTGCCAGATCCGGACTGATGTTGAATGTTTCTATAAAAGACATTTTGAGTGGTGGCCCAATAAATTTATGTAGCGTCTGCTCCGGTGGAATTTCAAACCCAAAGCTGCTGATTACCGCGCGAGCAGACTTTAATATTCCCGGGCCAGAGTCTATCACCGTCCCATCAAAATCAAACAATACCGTTGTATATTTTAAATCCATAGTATCTCCACAAGTTCCATGTTTTTTGGTTCTATTTCCATTTCCAGCAATCCCTCGTTAATGGAGAAGGAAGCCGAAGAAAGAAGGCTTTTTGCTTCTGTCAATTCCATTTCGCGAAAAAAAGCCACATGCTCCTGTGCCATGCATTCCGCTTCTGCATATAAGTCTACCACAATTTTCTGTTTTTGGTCAGATCGATTTACAACAGTAAGCAGTGCTTCGTCGCTTGTTTCATTCCCGAAGGCATCGTGCCCATCTATGCAATAACGAAGAACGCCCACAAGGTCTGACGTAAGGGCATAGAAAGAAACACAGCCTGTTTTCAGTGCGGTATGTTGCTGCCGTATGCTGGATATTTGCTTGTGCCAGTTTTGCATAGATGTATCCCAAACATGGAAAGGGCGGCGGTTGAAGGGGTCTTTCAATCCATTCATGCCTGTCTCGTCACCGTAGTATACAGAGGGAACGCCGGGCAGTGAAAACTGCAAAGCAACGGCTAGCCTCTGCAAGCGGGCGCCTGCTTTATCCTGTTCGTCTGTCATAACAAAGTGCGCTTGCTGCTCGCGATCCAGCCCGGTGGCATCTATGGTGGTACCCAATACGCTGCGCACCCGCGGTACATCGTGAGATGACAACAGATTCATCAGTGCATAATACATTTCTTTGGGGTAGTTTTGGCTTTGTCCCACCAGAAAACTCTTATAAGTAAACGCATCCACGCGTCCCAAAAGAAAGTCTACGGTTGCGTTGGTAAGTGGGTAGTTCATTACGCTGTCCAGCCCGCGTCCCAATGCATATTTTCGATTGGTACCATAGCTCTTTTTGGTAGTTGCGTCCTCCCAAACTTCGCCTAACAGAACGTTGTCCTGTCCGTTGTGCTTTAGCACTGCGCGCATCTTTTCTATTGTTTCATCCGGTAGTTCATCGGCAACATCTAGGCGAAAGCCTGCTGTGCCCATATCTAGCCAAGTATTGAACACGCTGTCTTTGTTTTCGATGATAAAATCTATCCAGTCTTGATTTAGCTCGTTTACTTCTGGCAGAGTTTCAAAACCCCACCAGCTTACATACTGGTTGGGATACTCCATAAATTTATACCAATGAAAGTAGGGCGAGTCCTGGCTTTGATACGCGCCTACGGAATTGTAATTACCATAGCGGTTAAAATACACACTGTCGTCACCTGTGTGGGAAAACACACCGTCCAACAGTATTTTCATGCCATACTGATCCGCTTTTTTCACAAGATGCTGATAATCTTCCAAGGTACCCAAAAAGCGGTCTACATCTAAATAACTCCCCGTATTGTAGCGGTGGTTGGATGCAGCGTCAAAAATGGGGTTGAGATAGATCACTGTAATGCCAAGCTCTTGCAAATAATCTAAAGAAGCTTCTATCCCTTTTAAATCGCCACCAAAGTAGTCACAGGGTTGATAAAACCGCCTGCCCTCTATGGGTCGATATAGGGGTTCGCTTTCCCAGTTTTCGTGTAAAAACACATCTCTGCCCATTTTTTTGTGGTAGTCCATACCTGCTTGGATATTTTCTGGATTACCAATCTTAAAACGATCGGGAAAAATTTGATACATAGTAGCATTTTTGAACCAACCCGGCGTGCTGTATTCTCTGTCGAAAACGGTGAGCTGGAAAGCAGGGGGTGGGCTCCAAAACAACTTGCCTACGCCGCTGTTGCTGCCAGAACCGGCGCCATAATAGATCCAGTTGTCTTCGGCCAATTTTATGCTGAACCAGTACCAAAGCACGCTCGGTTCGTTGGAAGTATCGTATTCCACATAATATGTCTCGCCGCTATCGTCCTCACGGTGCATTTCCACTTCCATTTTAAAATTGTCGCGAAGTATAACAAGAAAAGCCCTTTCGAATGTAAAATCGCGAACAGAGAGCCGCAGTTTTACGCGTGTGCCTCCCGGCACAGCCCCCAGAGGTGTGCGGTACCATTCTTTTGCGCTGTTGTGAACAATTGCCTTTGTGAAATCAATTTCTTTCATGATTCTTCCCCCTCCCTTTTTGCCAAAAGCGGCTTTAGGTGCCACACTTTGTTGTTATATTCCTCTATAGTTCGGTCGGCACAGAATACCGATGCATAGGCAGTATTGCGAGCAGCCATCCTTTGCCAAAGCTCCTTGTTGTTGTAGGCATCCATTAGCTCTATATAGGTTTGGTTGTATGATTCAAAATCATAAATCACATAGTATTTGTCGGCTCGTGTACTATCGCCAAACAGCAGGGAATGGTACAGGTCTGAAAACTGTTTGTCATCTTCCACGGGCAGGGTGCCATCAATTAGGCTGTGAAGTGCAATGCGAATATCGGCATTTTGCTCGTAAAACTCACTTGGATGATAGGTTCCAAAGCGCTCCAGCTTGCTTAGCTCCTCCACAGTGGCACCAAAGATAAACATGGCACTGCTGCCAACCTCTTGAAATATCTCTACATTTGCGCCATCCATAGTTCCCAGAGTCACAGCTCCATTCAGCATAAATTTCATATTGCCGGTGCCCGAAGCTTCTAGCCCGGCAGTGGAAATTTGTTCGCTGATATCCGTGGCGGGTATTAAAATTTCGGCTTGAGATACATTGTAGTTCTCTACAAATACCACCTTCAAAATATCTTTGGAAGCCGGATCGTTGTTTACAAGCTTGGCAGTGGACAAAATAAGGCGGATTATATTCTTGGCACGGATATAGCCGGGCGATGCCTTGGCAGCAAATAAAAAGGTAGTGGGAGTAATCTTTGCCTGTGGGTTACATTTTAGTGTGCGATATAAATGAAGAATATGCAGAACTTTTAAAAGCTGGCGCTTGTATTCATGCAGCCTTTTTGCGTGCACATCAAACACACTGTGTACATCCACTTCTATGCCCTCGGTTTTTTTTAGGTGTTCCCGCAGATGTATTTTGTTCTGGAGCTTTACTTCCATAAAGTCGTCTAAAAACTGTTGATTGGTTAGCAAATCCTTCGTGCGTTCCAGTTCGCGGTAGTCCTTTAGAAAGCCACTGCCTAAATAGTCGGCAAGAAGTGCAGTAAGTCCGGGATTGCACTTTGCCAGCCAACGCCTGTGGGTAATGCCATTGGTAATACCCAAAAACTTATCGGGAAATACAATATAATAATCACGGAAAGTGCGTGCCTTTAAAATTTCGGCATGCAATTGGGAAACGCCGTTTACATTGCTGCAAACAGCAATGCAAAGGTTGGCCATGCGTATCTCGTCGTATGAAATAATGGCCAGTAAGCTTATTTTGTCCCATTCGCCGGGGTACGAACGCCATAGTCGTGCACAAAACTTTTCGTTGATTACATAAATGATTTGATAAATACGCGGTAGCAGATCCCGAAACATTTCGATGTTCCATACTTCCAATGCCTCTTGCAGTATGGTGTGGTTGGTATAGTTGAAAGTACGTGTTACAATGTCGTAGGCTTCGTCCCAACCCATGTGCTCTTCATCCAGCAAAATACGCATTAGCTCGGGTATTGCCAGTGTGGGGTGGGTGTCGTTTATTTGTACGGTGTAGTGATCGGGCAGGGTGTGCAGGTCTTGATACAACGCTTTGTGTTTGCGAACAATATGCTGCATGGTGGCGGAGGTGAAAAAATAGAATTGCTTTAATCTCAATTGCTTTCCCTGTTCGTGATTGTCCTCTGGGTATAGCACTTTGGAAATGATTTCCGCTAGTTCACGCTCCTGAACGGCACGGGAATACTCTCCGCGGTTAAAATAATTCATATCCAGCCCGGTTTTGGCCTTGGCGCTCCACAAACGTAGCGTGGCCACCATGTTGCTTTCATACCCAATTACGGGAATGTCGTAGGGGATGGCAAGCACACTGTAGTAATTCTTGTGGTGAATATCTAGGCCGTGCTCTGTCCAGTATTCTTCTATCTCGCCACCATACTTTACCTCCACACGGTCTTCGGGTCGCGCAATTTCCCACACATTTCCAGATTCCAGCCAGTTGTCATCTTCTTCGGTTTGTTCGCCATTGGCTATCTTTTGTTTGAACAGTCCAAACTCGTACCGAATGCTGCAGCCGGTTACAGGTAAGTCCAGTGTGGCTAAGGAATCTAAAAAGCAAGCAGCCAGCCTGCCCAAACCGCCATTGCCCAGCCCCGCATCGCGCTCTTGTTCTTCAATGTCCTCTATATTGATGCCTAGCTCGTCCAACACCGCCTTAAAATCTTCCATTAGGTGTAGTTTTATTAAATTATCCATCAATGCACGCCCCATTAGGAATTCTGCAGAAAGATAATAAAGGCGTTTGAGCCCTTGTTCTTTCATTTGTTGATTGGCATCTGCCCATTTGCTGATAATGATTTCCCTTACTGTAAGGGCACAAACCTTATATAATTGGTCCTTGCTGCTATTTTCCAATGTAAGACCAAAAGTGTGCTTTAGCTTGGAGAGTATGTTATCTTTCAAATTTGAAATTCTGGCATTTTTTTGTTCTGTAACTTGTTCGTTTTGTGTCATCGGCTAACCTCCGGAGCGTTTCTTATCAATCATTGATGTTTGTTGTCTAATAAATACCCATTTTTTTAGTGCTTCAATATAATAATCTCTCGAAATATGGAAGCAAGACAAAAGCGAACCTTTAGGATATACAGACATGTTATCTATATTATTTTATGTATTGTATTTTGCCGCCATAATATACCAAATAGTATAACATATAACATGGCAAATGGATGAATGAATATCAAGTATATGAATGGAAGACTGATAAAGGATTGAAAAGGGAGGGGTGATAAAGTATAATTTACTGAAGAGGTTGGTTGAGAGGGGATATGTTTCAATGAGAAAGATATCAATGGTTTTGATATGTGGTCTGTTCTGCTTTCTAAGTGCGGGGTGCAGCAAGGGTGAGTTTTTAGAGGCGGCAGCAAATAGTGGCAATGATGCCTATACAGAGGTGTTAATGGAAGTTGGTTCCGAAAAACCATTGGAAGCAGTTTTAACAATGCCTAAAACACCGGGAAACCCGCCTGTGGTGGTTATGGTACAGGGCTCTGGCCCCAGCGATAAAGATGAAACGATAGAAGCCAATAAGCCCTTTGCAGATATTGCTCATGGGTTGGCACTGCAGGGAATTGCTTCGTTGCGATACGACAAACGCACCTATACATATCCCACGGATTTTAGTAAAACGTATACCATAGATGACGAAGTGCTAAACGATGCCAAAAATGCAATAACTCTGGTGGAAAATGATAAGAATCTTGGAGATATTTTTGTTTTGGGGCATAGCCTAGGGGGCATGATGGCACCTAAAATAGCACAGGAAAACCCAAAAGTATCTGGCCTTATTCTTATGGCTGGCTCTCCACGCAATTTGACAGATATTATGTATGACCAGAATGTGGAGGCAGTGGGACAAGCAAAACTGCCAGAAGAGAAGGCACAGGAAACTTTGCAGGAGGTAAAAACTTTACTGGATGAAGTGAAAGCGCTGCGGCAAGGGGATACCGGAACCTATTTGGGCATACCTGCGGAATATTGGGTCAGCCTGAATGAGATAGACACACCGGCCATTGCCTCTGGCCTGAACATTCCCATGCTAATACAGCAGGGGGATGCGGATTTTCAAGTAAGTGTAGCAAAGGATTACAATGCATGGGAGCAGGTTTTGGCAGGAAAAAGCAATGTGGTTTTCAAGCTGTATAAAAATTTGAATCATCTTTTTATGGAAAGCAATGGCAAAAAAGATATTTCGGAATATCAGATAAAGTCTACAGTGAGCCCACAGGTGATAGAAGATATAGTTTTATTTATTAAGGAAAATAAAACAACGAAAGAGTAAGATAGGTAAACCGTGTTTTGTTTTATGCTACGTTGTATAGTATACTGAGTCAATTAGATTTGAAATAAATATTAACTTATGATTGTTTTATTCTCAATTCATATTATAATGGATAAATGAGATTTGAAACATGCTTTCGTATGGAGGGTTAGCTTGAAAATAGTAAATTCTATGACCAACAAAAAAGAAGAATTTATTCCTGTACATCAAGGGAAGGTAAATATATATGCTTGTGGTCCCACTGTGTATAATTATTTTCACATAGGAAATGCAAGGCCATTTATTGTATTCGACACATTGCGCAGGTATTTGGAGTACCGTGGCTACAATGTGACCTATGTGCAAAACTTTACAGATGTGGATGACAAAATGATTCAGGCTGCTGCGGCCGATGGCATTACGGTAAAAGAATTGGGCGAAAAATTCATTGACGAGTACTTTAAAGATGCGGAGGCACTGCATATAAAGCCTGCAACTGTTCACCCAAAGGCTACGGAGCATATTAATGATATTATTGGGTTGGTAGAAAAACTGGTGGATTCTGGGCACGCCTATGCATCGGGTGGGGATGTATACTTTGATACGGAAAGCTTTGCCGATTATGGGAAGCTCTCTGGTCAAAATTTAGACGAGCTGGAGCTGGGCTCCCGTGTGGATGTGAATGAGAACAAGAAGAATCCTATGGATTTTGTGTTGTGGAAAGCAAAAAAAGAAGGCGAACCTGCATGGGGCAGCCCATGGGGGGAAGGTCGGCCGGGCTGGCACATAGAATGTTCTGCAATGAGCATGAAGTACCTAGGGGATACGCTGGACATACATGGTGGTGGGCAGGACTTGAAATTCCCGCATCACGAAAATGAAATTGCACAAAGTGAGGCAGCCACCGGAAAGCCATTTTCTAAATACTGGATGCACAATGGGTATATTAATATAGACAATAAAAAAATGTCTAAATCCGAGGGAAATTATTTTACAGTTCGTGATATATTAAACGACTTTGATGGTGTGGTGGTAAGGTTGTTTTTATTAAGCGCACATTATGCCAGCCCTATTAACTTTTCGAAAGAACTGCTCTCGCAGTCTAAACAGGCATATGCTCGCATACAAAACTGCCGGGAAAACCTGAAGTTTATTATGGCGAATCCCAAAGATGTGGACGTAGACTTGAGTAGCGCAATACAGAATTTGGACAAAGGCTTTGCTGGCGATATGGATGATGACCTAAACACGGCGGGGGCCATTGGCCATATATTTGAATATGTAAAACATATCAACACATTGTTTGAAAATGGCGGAAGCAGTGCTCAGGCAGAGCTTGCGCTGAAGGAGCTGGATACGCGGCTGGATGTGCTGGGGCTTTTGACCAGCCAAACAGAGGCCATTCCCGAAGAAGTGCAGCAGCTGTTGGGACAGCGCAAAAGTGCGCGGGAAAATAAAAACTGGGCAGTTTCGGATCAAATTCGGGATCAAATTTTGCAGCTTGGTTTTGAAGTGAAGGATACGCCGGACGGAGTGAAAGTGACAGCACTTCATAGCTGAAAAATAAAACAGCAGAGAAAGCGGTAGCTTTTTTTGTTCTAATAAAACTCTATACAATTTCAGGGGGAAATGTAATGTTTCAAATGTTAACAAAAGCTGCCGAACAGGCGGCTCCGGTGCAGGATGTCACTTCATCCAGTATGAATTTCATGATGATATTCAACATCTTTATTGCTGTGTATCTTTTGTACTATGCATTTAAGGGCACGGGCAAGGTGTATGAAAATGATTATCCAAAAGCTATGAAAGAATCCCACGCGAAGCTGCTGCGCAAATTCTGCTGGATTACTGGCGTGGGTCTGTTGGTGCTATCTATTCTGGAGTACATACAAGGATTCAATTCTGTATGGACAATAGTTAGCATTGTATTTGTATTGGCGTGCATTGTGGTTTACTTCGTGTTGTTTCGCGTTCGCTACAAAGAATTTTTGGCAAAACCCAAAACAAGCAAAAAGTAATGAAAGAATAACAATAAAAGAGCCTGGTTTCGAAAAACAGCACAGCCGTTCTATATGTGAACGGTTTTTGTGTATGATTGGTTAAAAGTTGTTATATTGCTTGAAAAAGAGTGGGTAAAATACTATACTGAACGTAAAAGATATAGAGGTAAGTTTCCTGTATTGGTAAACACATAATAAAGAGGTGCTTTGAGATTAAAATTATAGATATTACACGGGAATTGAATGATAAGATTCAAATTTATGAAGGTGACCCGCATATTAGAATAGAGCAATTCTTTACTGTGGAAGGCAATGGATTCGCTATTACCAAGCTTTCTATGGGTTCCCACAGTGGCACCCATATAGATGCGCCCAGTCATGTGCTTTCTGGCGGAAAACCTGTTTCGGAAATACCACTTTCGGATTTGGTGGGGGAGTGTGTGGTGCTGGATAAAAACAATACGAAAATACCACTGCATATGAAGCGGGTAATATTAAAGGGCATAGACGAGATGTCTGGGCGTATTACAGAAAAGCAGGCAAGAATGATGGTGGATATGGGCGTGCGGCTGGTGGGTACGGATAGTCTTTCTATTGGCAGCGACAAAGTACATGAAATATTACTTTCGGAAGGTTGTGCCATTATGGAGTTACTGGATCTTTCCAAGGTGGAGGCAGGGGAGTATATGCTGTGTGCGCTGCCACTAAAAATTGCGGCAGATGGTTCGCCACTGCGGGCTTGTTTGATACAGGGCGTTTGTGGATGAAAGATGCAGTGGAGAAGTCGGTGCGATTGAAAAAGAGCTTGGGTTGTATTGCAATCTGCATTGCTACCGTGTTGCTTATTTTGGCAACAATGGTAGCAGTAGTGGAAGGCATTGCGTTTAATCGGGATTTTTATAAAGAGGAATACGATAAGCTGAACAGTGCAGCGTATGTGGGTGTGTCTCGCCAAACATTGGAAGAGGCAACCGATACGCTTCTTCGTTATTTGGAGGGGGATCGGGAAAGCTTGGATATGGCTGCGGAAGTGGGTGGTCAAGAGCGTGAGTATTACAACCTGCGCGAAAAACAGCATATGGTGGATGTGGCAGTGCTGAACCAAAATGCAGTTAAATTTATGATGTGGGCTTACCCTATAGGCATTGCTTTGGTAATTTTGGGGGCACTGTTGATTCGGGAAGCAAGGCTGGTGTGGAAAACCAGCTTCTTTAGCATTGTTGGAGTGCTGGTGGCATTTGGTGTGCTGGCAGTTTGGGCTGCTGCGGATTTCACCAGCTTTTGGATTCAGTTCCACCATGTATTTTTTTCCAACGATTTGTGGCAGTTTGACCCTGAAAGTTCACTGTTGATTCGCATGTTTGAGGAGACGTTTTTCTTTGATATGGTTGGGCGTATACTGGTAGTTTTTATCTCCATTGTGCTGGCTGCCTTGGTGCTGACTGGTGTGATGTACAGGAAGGGGCAAAAAGCATGGCAGATACAACAATCCTCGCGATAGAAACCTCCTGTGATGAAACTGCGGCGGCAGTGGTGAAAAATGGGCGAAGCGTTGTTTCAAACGAAGTGTTTTCGCAAGTGGAGATACATAAAGAGTATGGTGGAGTGGTGCCGGAGATAGCATCTCGCAGCCATGTGGAAAAGCTGCCACTTATAGTTCCCCGGGCGGTGGAACAGGCAGGTGGCAGGGATGCCATAGATGCCATTGCAGTTACCTACGGCCCTGGGCTGGTGGGGGCACTGCTTACCGGTGTTTCCTATGCAAAGGGCTTGGCCTATGCATGGAACAAACCGCTGATACCTGTAAATCATATAGCGGGGCACATTTGTGCCAACTACATTTCGCACCCGGAATTGGCGCCGCCCTATCTGTGTTTGGTAATTTCGGGAGGACATACACAGTTGGTGAAAGTGAAAAACTATTTGGAGTATGAAATAGTGGGTCAAACACGGGACGATGCCGCGGGCGAAGCCATAGACAAGGTGGCGCGTTTACTGGGGCTGGGCTATCCCGGGGGGCCGAATTTGGAAAAGCTGGCACAGCAAGGCAACAACAGCGCATATGTTTTTCCGCGCAGCTTTAAAGGAGAAACGCATTTGGATTTCTCTTTCAGTGGGCTAAAAACGGCAGTAATCAACATGCTGCATCGTATGGATCAAACTGGGGAAAGCTACAAACGTGAAGATGTGGCGGCATCCTTTTTAAAAACTGTTACAGATACGCTGGTGCGCAATACATTAGAGGCACAGGTGCGCTCTGGTTATGAAAAGATTGCTGTGTGCGGTGGCGTAAGTGCGAATTTGCAGGTGCGAGAGGCTTTTCAGAAAATAGCAGACGAACGAGAATTGGAATTGTTTTTTCCCGAAATGAGGTATTGTACGGATAACGCTGCTATGATTGCCTCGGCAGGGTATTATGAATATTGCAAGGGAACGCGGGCGGCGTTGTCGCTAAACGCGCAACCTGTTGCAGAACTGTAGAAACACACGGAGGTGGCAAAATGCCATGGAACAATGAGGCTTAATATAGACGTCAAAGAGATAGTAACAGACCTGCAGGCAGCACAAATGGCACCGCTTACATTGGCATATATTGGGGACAGTGTATTTGATTTGTATGTTAGAACAGCATTGGTGTTGAACAAGGTGGGCAACAACGGCATGTTGCATACCAGAAGCAGTGGTATTGTAAATGCGCGTGCGCAGGCAAAGTTTGCACACAGTTTAGAGGCCGATTTGACAGAACGGGAATTGAATATATTTATGCGGGGCAGGAATGCAAAAAGCGCTACCGTTCCCAAAAATATGAGCGTTGCGGATTACAGGTACGCAACTGCAGTGGAAGCTTTACTGGGATACCTGTATCTTACCGGACAGGAAGACAGGCTAAACGAGCTGTTGAATGGTTTAAAGCCGCAAATAGAGGATGATAAATATGAAGCGTAATGACATTAGAAATGACCAGAAAGAAACCAAACAACAGGCAGAAACCAGCGAATTTATTATTGGTAGAAACAGCGTGCGCGAAGCCCTGCGTGCGGGAGAGCAAATAGAGCGAATACTGGTGGTGAAAAATGGCGATGGTAGCATTGGTCAGCTTTTGGCAATGGCAAAAGAGGCCAATATTATTATAAGGGAAGTGCCCAAAAGTAAGCTGGACGAAATTTCGGCAGATATGGGTTATGATGGAAAACCAGGCAACCATCAGGGGATTGCAGCCCAAGTGCCAGCATTTCGCTATAGTGAGATGCAGGATATATTGCAATTGGCAGAAAAACGGGGCGAACCCCCATTTATTGTAGTGCTGGATGGAGTTCAGGATCCCCACAATCTGGGGGCAATTATTCGCAGTGCAGAGGCGTTGGGGGCACACGGTGTGGTAATTGGCAAACGCCGCAGCGCGTCGCTTACATCTGCAGTGTACAAGGTTTCCAGTGGCGCGGCGGAGTTTATTCCGGTGGTAAAGGTTACCAATATTAACCGGACGATTGCGGAACTAAAAGAGCAAAACATATGGGCAATTGCGGCAGATATGACCGGTACACCGCTTTCATCTGCAAACCTGACAGGGGCAACGGCATTGGTAATTGGTAGCGAGGGCACAGGGGTGTCCAAACATACAAAAGAATTGTGCGATATGGCAGTGTGTATAGACATGGCTGGGCAGACACAATCGCTAAATGCAGCTTGTGCAGCCAGCGTGTTTCTATATGAAAAGCGCAGACAGGATATGAAAAACAAGGGATGAACAAACAACCGGAAAAGTATGACAACAAAGAATTGCAGGACTTGCGTAGTGAGTACCGGGAATCGGGTGCGGTAAACGCATTTTCTTCCTATGCTGTAATGTCGGATGAAGAGATTGCTATTTCGGCCAAAACGGACAGCTTTGCACAGGAATATTTGCTGAGAAAATATAAAAATTTTGTGCGTTCTCGGGCGCGGTCCTATTTTTTGATTGGTGCGGACAAAGAGGATGTGGTGCAGGAGGGGATGATTGGCCTGTATAAGGCAATTAGGGATTATGATCTGGATAAAAGAGCGTCTTTTAGAGGCTTTGCGGAACTTTGCATTACTAGGCAAATGATTACTGCCATAAAAACAGCGACGCGTCAAAAGCACATGCCCCTTAACTCCTATGTATCGCTAAACAAGCCTGTGTATGATGAAGAATCTGAACGTACCTTGGTGGATATTCTTACCACCACCAGAATGTATAACCCAGAAGATATTGTGATAGATAAGGAGGATTTTTCCGCAATAGAGCTAGAGATTGCGAAAATACTCTCTGAATTGGAGAAAAAAGTGCTGACATATTACTTGCGTGGGGCATCCTATATGGAAATTGCGCGTATTATGGAGCGGAGTGAAAAATCAATTGACAATGCGCTGCAACGTGCGAAAGGCAAAATAGATAAATTTTTGAACGAAAAAAATACTGTCGTGTAAAAAATATAATATGCTAACGGCTGGTAGTGGAAGTAAACTTGACAAAGTCTACACTATCACTATAATATAGTGATTTGAATATGAAACGTGCATGAATGTGAAATAAAGAGCATTTGTGACATAAGGGAGGAAGAAAAATGGCAAGTGAAGCAGTATTACTCACTACAAACGGGGTGAAAGAGTTAGAAGAGAAGCTTGAATACCTGAAGACAGTCCGAAGGTTGGAAATAGCGGAAGAAATAAAACAAGCCCGCGCCTTTGGAGATCTTTCTGAAAATGCTGAATATGATGAAGCGAAAAATGAACAGGCACGTATAGAAGGCGAAATTGTTACCATAGAAAAGATGTTGCGCAATGCCGCTATTGTAGATGAAGATGAAGTGGATGTGCAAAAAGTAAATATTGGTGCGATAGTACGTGTGCTGGATAAAACCTATGGCGAAGAAGAAGAGTATCAGATTGTGGGATCTGCAGAGGCAGACCTGAAAAAAGGGAGAATATCGAACGAATCGCCAGTGGGAAAAGCTTTGTTGGGCAAAAAAATAGGTGCCACGGCAAAGGTGGAAACACCCGGAGGCATTGTAAGGTATAAAGTTTTGGATATTCACAGATAAAGACAGAGGGAGAAAACATGTCACAGCAGGAACAACCACAACAAGAACAAGTGCAGGAATTATCGGAAATATTGCAAGTGCGGCGGGAAAAGCTTTCCGAATTGAAAGCCGCAGGGCGCGACCCATATGAAACCACTGTGTACAACAAAACACAGGATTCTATTGATATACAGGATCACTTTGATGAGTATGAAGGGAAAGATGTTTCTATTGCAGGCCGAATCATTTCCAAACGCATTATGGGCAAGGCAAGCTTTTTTCATATTATGGACGGAAAGGGCAAAATACAGGTATATGCTCGCCGAGACGTAATGGGGGAAGAACCCTATGCCGAATATAAGAAGTTTGACATTGGAGACATTGTGGGGATAGAGGGCGAGGCCTTTCGTACAAAAGCGGGGGAGATATCTGTAAAGGCGCACACTGTTGTGCTGCTTTCAAAATCCTTGCTGCCATTGCCTGAAAAGTTTCATGGCTTGAAAGATACAGACCTGCGCTATCGTCAACGATATGTGGATTTGATTGTGAACCCTGATGTGAAGCAGACTTTTTACCTGCGTTCTAAAATCATTAAAAGTATTAGGGACTATATGGACAGCCAAGGATATATAGAGGTAGAAACCCCTATTTTACAGGACAGTGCGGGTGGCGCTGCTGCGCGTCCCTTTATTACCTACCACAATACGCTGGAGCTGGATATGTATCTGCGCATTGCAACCGAGCTGCATCTAAAGCGTTTGATTGTGGGCGGCTTTGAAAGGGTTTATGAAATAGGCAGGATATTCCGTAACGAGGGAATGGACACAAAACACAATCCCGAATTTACCACGATAGAACTATATCAGGCATATACAGACTATAAAGGCATGATGGAACTGTGCGAGAATTTGTTCCGGTATTGTGCGGAAACTGTGCTGGGTACGGATGTTGTGGTATACAACGGCACAGAAATAAGCTTCAAAGCACCGTGGCAGCGATACACGATGGTGGAAGCTGTAAAGAAATATGCGGGTGTGGATTTTTCTGCCTGTGTGGATGACGAAGAAGCGCGAAAGCAGGCGAAGCAAGCGGGCATTGCTTTCGAGGGCATGCCCACAAGGGGAGAGCTTTTAAACGAAGCTTTTGAGCAGAAAGTGGAGGATAGGCTGATTCAGCCAACCTTTATATGTGACTACCCACTAGAGGTATCCCCACTGGCAAAGAAGAAGGCAGATGAACCATGGCTGACAGAACGCTTTGAATTATTTGTTACTGGCCGTGAACTGGCAAACGCCTTTTCCGAATTGAATGACCCGGACGACCAACGCGAACGTTTCATGGATCAGGTGAAGAAGCGCGAAGCGGGGGATGACGAAGCCAATATGATGGATGAAGATTTTGTAACAGCACTTTCCTATGCAATGCCTCCCACTGGTGGCATGGGAATAGGGATAGACCGCATGGTTATGTTGCTTACAGATTCTCACTCTATACGGGATGTGCTGTTATTCCCCACTATGAAGCCCAAGGAGGGATAAACATTTCGTGAGTAAAGGTGGCGGTATTAAAGTAGCCAAAGGCATACTATATATTTTGTCTTGTGTGGTGGCGGTTATTATAACGGTTTTACTTATTATGGGCGTGTACAATACAGCTATGAATACCATGAATGTAAATATGATGGTGAAGGATGCCTTTGCCAAGCGCGCACAGACTGTGCTGTTACCATCAGCAGACGGTTCAGACCGTATTATGCTGGAAAAGCTGTTTGCATTGCGTGTGATTCAAACGGATGAAATGCTGAACAGCCATTACTATGACGGATACGAAATTGTGAATTACTACGAAGATACAGATGTGGAGTTTCACATTGTTTGGCCTTGGGATGATGAAATTACTGTGAAGGTAACAGAAAAGGTGCGCGATATCAAGGGAAACAAACTGGTGGAAACTGATGATGCAGAAGCAGAGGATGTGCCGGCGATTGAAGAAAAACCATTGAGTTGGAGAAACGGCATTTATGAAGTGACATTAAAGAAAGACAAAGTAACAGAGGCGTGGAAAATATATGAACTAAAGCTGGTGGAACCAATGATTGTGGAGGAAGATTCCACTACAAGCTTTGGAGGGCGGCAAACCACAACGGCATAACCGGGGCAGAGAACCGGTGTAAACTCGTAGTTTCCGTAAATGCATGCTATAGACAGGCAAGAACAATAACCTTGCGGCAGTGGCTGCTGGATATGGGCATGGATGTGAAACAAAAGAACCCGCAACCTGCGGGTTTTTCTAACGGAGAGTAAATGGATGATATAAAAATATACCTTGCACCTATGGCTGGCATTACGGATGCAGCAATGCGAGAAATTTGCGTAGAACAGGGAGCTGGGCTGGCATTTACAGAAATGGTAAGTGCCAAGGGCATGGCATATAAAAATAAAAAAACAAATGATTTGTTATCTCCCGGTCCACGGGAAAAGAAAATTGGTGTGCAGTTATTTGGTAGCGATGCTGAAATTCTGGCGGATACGGCCAAGCGGGTGCAGGACTTGCATCGCGAAAGGCTACATACCATTGATATCAACATGGGTTGCCCCGCTGCGAAAATTGTAAACAATGGTGAGGGGTGCGCATTGATGAAAGATCCGCAATTGGCATCCCAAATTATTCTTAAAGTGAGAAATGCAGTAGATAAAGATGCAGTGGTGAGCGTGAAGTTTCGAAAGGGCTGGGATGAAGCGCATAGCAACGCTGTGCAGTTTGCCAAGATGGCAGAGGAATCGGGAGCGGATGCCATTGCTGTGCATGGCAGAACAAGAGCGCAGTTTTATTCGGGCAGTGCGGATTGGGATGTGATTGCGGCGGTGAAGCAGGCGGTTACTATAAAAGTAATAGGCAATGGAGATATTTTCACGGCCTATGACGCGAGAGATATGTTGAGCAAAACACGTTGCGATGCGGTTATGGTGGCGCGTGGGGCACAGGGTAATCCCTTTTTGTTTGCACAAATTGCAGAATTGTTACGTGAGGGTATGGTAACCACCCAGCCCACGGAGGCAGAACGAATTGACATGTGTCTGCGGCAGGCAAGGCTGGCCATACAATACAAGGGCGAGGCGCTTGCTATGCTACAAATGAGAACGCATGCCCCGCACTATACAAAAGGGATGAAGGGTGCTGCAAGACTGCGAGAAAAGCTGGTACGCGTGCAAACCTACAGGGAGCTCCAAGAGATTTTTGAGATGATTGCGCAGGGGTAGACATAACTATGTTATTATTTGGGAACGAACGGTAAAAATAGGTTGCATTATGGCTGGGGATGTGGTAGTATATTCCTTGTTATGCAAGTTGAGGAGGTAATTACATGACTGGTGTAGAGGTAGTTTCTTTAATTGTTAAAATAGTACTGGTTGCTTTTTCAGTATTTCTTATATTGGTAGTATTGCTACAGTCGGGCCAAAGGGCGGGTGTTCCTGGTGCAATAGGCGGTGGCGCGGAACAAATTTTTGGCAAGAAAAAGGCTAAGGGTATGGATGCCTTATTGGTAAGATTAACCAAGGTTGCTGCGGTAGGCTTCATGGTGCTGGCAGTGCTGCTGGTGGTCTTACAAAAGTATTTTACAGTTGCAGCGTAAACACAAACACCCGCGAGGGTGTTTTTTTATACCAATTGGCAGGAGAAAAAAAGAAGTTGAAGGTTATAGGTTGAAAAAAGTAGAGAGGTTGATAAGAATTAATTTTGGAGAATAATTTGGAGATAAAACAAAGAATACTGGAACAGGTGGAAGAGAAGATATATGCCACCCCAAGCCAGCTTTCGAAATCACTTAAAATAAGTGAAAAGAAATTACAAGAGCCGCTAGATGAACTGTTGGCAGCGCACGAGCTGGCCTTATCCAAACAGGGTAAGCTGGCACTTGGCAGTACCATGGGGTATTTCAAGGGCATATTGGAATGCAAGGCAGCGGGTTTTGCTTTTTTAAGAACAGAAGATGAGATAGGCGATATATTCATCAATGCCAAGGACAAGCATGGGGCTTTTGATGGAGAACTGGTGCTGGTTCGGCTAAAGAAAAAACAAAGTGGCACTGGAAGGCCAGAGGGAAAGGTGCAGGAAATACTTTCTCCTCTGCAAATGACAGTAGTAGGCCGGGTAACAGGCAGCAAAAAGCTGATGTTTGTAGAGAGCGATGACAATAATATAGAAGATATTTTTATACCAAAGGGCAAAACCAACGGTGCGAAAAAAAATCAGATGGTGGTGGTGGAGCTTACCAAGCGTGCTGCGCATAACAGACGTGCAGAGGGGCGGGTGATAGAAATATTGGGCTCGGCCGGCCAGCCGGGTATGGATATTTTGGTATATGCACGGCGTTTTGGACTGGTGGCAGAGTTTCCCGTGGATTGTGAAGCGGCAGCGGCGGCGTTGCTGGGCAAGAAATTATCCAAAAGGGGCAGACAGGACTTTAGAAAAGAGCTGGTATTTACCATTGACGGTGTGGATGCAAAGGATTTGGACGATGCAATTTCTTTGCAGAAACAGAAGAATGGCAATCTGCTTTTGGGTGTACACATTGCGGATGTGTCGCACTATGTAAAAGAGGGCAGCGAGCTGGACAAAGAGGCGCTGCGGCGGGGAAACAGCACGTATATGGTGGATCGGGTTGTGCCTATGCTACCTGCGGCACTTTCAAACAATCTTTGTTCTTTGCACCCACATGAAGATAAGTATACACTTTCCTGTGTGATGGAATTTGACAAAGATGGTTCGCTGGTATCGCACGAAATTGTAGCCAGCATCATAAATTCAAGCTACCAAATGACCTATGGTGATGTGAATGGTATGCTGGCGGGTGACAGCAAGTTGCGTAAAAAATATGCGGCACTGAAAGATGTGCTGGATACCATGAATGACCTTGCAAAAAAATTGAGACAGCGGCGTTTTGAACGAGGGAGTATAGACTTTGACCTGAATGAAGCTGTGATAAAGTTGGATGAAAGAGGTGTGCCGTGTGAGGTGGCTGTGGCAGAGCGCGGTGACGGACAGAAGCTGATAGAAGAATTTATGTTGATGGCCAATGTGACCGTTGCCCAACATTTCTATAAACGAGAAATACCTTTTGTGTATAGGGTGCACGAGCAACCGGATGCGGAAAAAATGCATGAGCTGGGGGTATTTTTGGGCAACTTTGGGATAAAGCTAAATGGTACGACAGATATACAACCCAAAAATATCCAAGATGTGCTTAATAATGTGGAGGGAACACCCGAGAGTAATGTGGTGAACAGCGTAACACTTCGTTCGCTGAAAAAAGCGCACTATGATGTAGCACCGGTGCTTCATTTTGGGCTGGCGGCAGAGCAATATTGCCATTTCACATCGCCAATTCGGCGGTATCCGGATCTGATGGTGCACAGGATTATTAAGATGTATCTGGCAGGGCGAACAAGTGGAAAAGTAAAAAAAAGGCTAGATAGAGAACTGCCGGAAATAGCCAAGCAGTCCAGCGAGCGAGAACGCAATTCTATAGAGGCGGAGCGGGCAGTAGAAAACCTAAAAATGGCTGAATACATGACAAAACACATTGGCGAAGAATTCGAAGGTGTGGTTTCAGGCGTGACCCGATTTGGCATTTTTGTGGAACTGAAAAATATGATAGAGGGCATGGTGCCGCTGTCGCAAATGAATGAAGACTATTATGCGTATTTCGAAAAGCAGTACTGTGTGATTGGCGAAAGAACTGGTATAAAGATTACGTTAGGCGATAAAGCAAAAATTAAAGTAGTTTCTGTAGATGTTTCGGCCGGAAAAATTGAATTTGCTTTCGTAAAATGATATACTATATGTATGGATGAATGGTTATGGAAAGTATAAAGTTACTGGCGCAAAATAAAAAAGCGCGACATGAGTATTTTATAGAGGACAGCTATGAAGCGGGGATTGCGCTGGCGGGTACGGAAGTGAAATCCTGCCGCATGGGCAAGCTGAACCTGCGCGAATCCTATGTGCAAATTAGGCAGGGCGAGGCATTTGTGCAAAACATGCATATTAGCCCATATGAAAAGGGGAATATATTTAACCGTGACCCGGTAAGGCCGCGCAAGCTGTTGCTGCACAAGCGTGAAATTGCCAAGCTGTTGGTGCTAACTGCACAAAAAGGCTATACATTGGTGCCGCTAAAAATGTACTTGAAGCATGGCAAGGTGAAGCTGGAAATTGGTGTTGCCCGAGGCAAACACCTGTACGACAAACGGCAGGATATGAAGGACAAAACAATAAAACGCGAAATGGAAAGAAGGATGGTATAGAAAAAATAAGAGCAGTATTTTTATATGGGGATGTACCGGTTTCGACGGGGGCATTTGTGAAGGCAATAAGCAAGCCGCAGTTGAGTACTCTGCGTTAAAAAGATTCAAATAAATATAATTGCAAAAACAAACAAAACAGCAGAGGTGGGTTCTCCCGCTCTGCTAGCTGCTTAATTAAATAAGTAGCCTTCCAACCTCTCTTTCCCTGCTTGGGAGTGGATTGGGAGCCAATTTAAAGTAGGCTACTACACAAGCAAAGCTTTGCGCTTGTGCGGAATTTATGAAGCTACCTCTTTGGGATTTTTGTGGATAGGGGCTCACTGAGGGAAATAATCAAGATTCAATAAGCTTGTAGAAAGTTGTCTGGACAGGCTTTCGGACAGGGGTTCAACTCCCCTCATCTCCACCATTAAAACCCGCATTTAAAGCGGGTTTTTTATTTATCGTGTTGCGTTTCGTGTTGCACAGCGGCTTTTAGAGCCCTTTCAAAGTAAGCATCTACGGCATCATCCACTGCCTGACGCTCCTCGCTAAATGTGTGCTGATACACTTGCTTCATCACTTTGTCGGTCTTCCAACCGCCGCGCTCCATTGCATACTTATCTGGTACTCTGAGTAGCGCCATGACAGATGCGTTTACGTGTCTAAGGTCATGAAACGTCATGTGCGGCAGCTCATTATTCTCAAGCAATCTTTTCCAACGCATATAAACAGCATGTCCACTTAGTGAGACAAGCTCATCTTGATCTGTAGGGAGGTTATTTATCAGTTCTTGTATCCGGGATGGCATACGATGCTTGCGGATGCGCGTCATGGCCTTCCCTTTTTCGCGCCTGTATTGCTTATTGTCGGCATCAACAACAGTCTCGCGTATTATAATAAACTCATCCCGGACAGATTTTGATTTTGTAAGCCCCCTGATTTCTGACATAGAGAAACTTAACCACATGGCCAGAAGTACGGGCAACTCAATACTTGTGCTATATACTAAACTCATAATCGTTTCAGCGGAAAGAAGATCCTTTATCTTCCGAGAGGGGGCAGCAAGTTTGATGCCCTTTAAATCCAATTTCGGAGCGTATACATTAAGGATCGACACTAAAAGACCATAAGCATTAGCAACCGTCTTTTCTGATATAGTTTTATTACTGTCTTTATACTTTTTGGATGGCCGCTTGTATTCGGACATTAAGCTATCTTCAATAGTGGCAGAAGTCAGCTTTTTAATTTTTGTGTTCATAATATCAAGAAAGTGATTTCTTTTGATTTTTTTGTATCCGGCGATAGTTGTAGGGGAGAGCCTGGAATCAGAACGAGAAATATATTCATCTATAGCCTCGCTCAAAGTCATATCTTGACGACCTTTTTTTGATTTATCTCTGTTGCGCGCAAATTCAGCAGCCAAATACTCTGCCTCGGCTTTTTCCTCGTGCGTAAAAGACTCATACCGCCGAACTCTTTTAAATGTACCATCATCCTGCCTTGTGTTTTCTGTGTGACTATATACCAAGACTCGGTATGCACCACTGGGCAGTCTTTTTGCTGTTGCCATTTTAACCTCTAAATTTATTCTTATCTTTTAAACAGTCTCTCCATCTTGTCTTCGATCCTAGCTTTGCGGCTTTCGGTTTCGGCCTTATCAATTGAAACTACAATAACGTCCCCGACCTTTGCGCCATGAGGGAGTGCAGAAATTGACACATTAGCAGTAGTGCGATCTTCAAGCTCTACCACCGCATAGTCACCTTCAATCCGATCAATTGTATACTTCATGGCTTACACACCTTACAAGCAACATAGCCTTGAGCCTCGGCATCTGCAGTTGAGGAAAACCATACCTCGTTAGACGCACTGATCTTTTTTGCCCATTTGCAGCTGGGGTAGTGATATTTATCAGAATTGCGGCTACCAACATATTCGCCAGTGGAAGCCGTGGATTCTTTGGCGTCTTCGTTAGATGCTGTTTCGTTCGGCGCGGTTATAGCCCCAGAAGCCCCCTTATTACCGATCACAGCTTTGTTTGTGCGCACTGTATTCTCTTTGCCGTCAGATATGATGACTACGTCACCCGTTTCGCTGGTTAAAAATACCTGCGCACCGACTGCCTTAAGTGAGTCTAATACATCTTTGGATGGGTGACCATAAATATTATCCTTGCCAACAGAAACAACCGCAATATCGGGGGCGACTTCTAACAAAAACTTGGTAGAGCTTGAAGTATCGCTCCCGTGGTGGCCAACCTGTAGAACATCGGCATCCAATTCTGCATGCTCGGAAATAAGACTGTCCTCAATCTCTTTTTCCGCGTCGCCCATAAACAATAACTTGTCATCACCATAGGTGACTTTGATAACGGCAGAATAGTTATTTAAATTACTGCTCTTATAGTTTTTGGATGGTGACAATATTGCAATATCAATATCCTGGTCGCTATATATCTCTGTGCCGGCAGTAGCTGGGGTAATACTCAAACCTTTGTTATCTACGGCATCTAGCAAGCCCTCAAAAGTAGCAGTATTTTGAAGCACATCTGGCATGTAGATATTGCCAATGTCAAACGCCTTGATTACTTCAGCCATGCCCCCTATGTGATCCGCGTGTGGGTGCGTGGCAATCAAATAATCAATCTTATTATAGCCAAGGCCTTTGATGTATGAAGCTACAGGGCTATCTTTTTCTCCCGCATCGATCAGCATTGT
>CAZQBV010000032.1:0-26671 GCA_964592125.1 uncultured Christensenella sp. | reverse complement strand
CCTATGGCACGGATTAAAAACGTATAACGTTTTTAATCAAGAATTAGTATAACAAGCTTTTTTACAGTCTTTTCTATTGTATTTTTGTATCAGTATGATGTTTCCACTTAAAAGATATCCCAAAAAAAGACAGCAATGCTTGCACTGCTGCCCTTTCTTTTTATTGCAAAATTTATATGTCTAAAAACAAATTTATAATTGTTTGTTACATATTGCGTTTTATGCCATCGTCGTAGCTTAGTTGCCATGTAACGCCATATTTATCGGTAAGCATACCATACAGTTTGCTCCAAAAAGTTTCCTGCAATTCCATATCCACACTGCCGCCCTCCGCCAGTTTGCCAAACACTTCGCGAACCTCCGCCTCGTCCTTCAATATTACCATAGGACTAATGTTGTTGCCGCAAACAAACTCCATATAGCTAGGCATATCGCAAAACATAACGTTTGTGCCGCCAATTTCAAGGTCTGTATACATAATGCGTTGTTTGTCCTCTTCTGTCATCCCCTGCTCTGGTGGTCCCTCTGCAAAAGTCATAAAGCGACCCGTTTCCTTCCCAAAAGCTTGGGCATAAAAGCCCACCGCCTCCTTGCAGTTCCCATTAAATAGTATAAAAATGCTAAATGCCATATCCCAGATCTCCTTTTATGTATTTTGAGTATAGCCTACTATGAGTATAGCCTACTATAAACACGCAAGCCCCCATCCAATCACATAAAATTTAGTAACCCAGCGCACGATTGATAACGCTTCCATCCATTGCGTTGATGGTAAGGTAGCTTTTCCCCACATCAAACTCTGTGCCCACATCGTCTACATAGGTGGTAGTCATTTTGCCATACACATCCCAAACGGGTACCAGCAGGCACTGGCTAAAGTCTTCATTTTGTGCAATGCGCCCCCAGCCCAATTGAATGCGGTCTATTGTCATATCCACCTTTTCCACACTCTCTTCCGCCGGCTGGTAGTGGTTGGCCAATCCACTTTCTATCTTTTTGGCAATCTCCTCAAAACCAATCAACTGCACACTTTGGGAAACTGTTTCTATCTGTTCGCTAGGAGCGCGCAGCATCACACGGCACACACCGGCATCATCTACAAATACACTTAGCGATTCATACTCCCATGCCCTGGTGTATTCCACCTCGTCTAGCACATTAGATACATAGTTTACAGGCATGCCCTCCGCCGGAGTAAAATAAAATACATAACACTTGGGAAAATCCTCAAACTGCGGTTCCTCTATGCCCTCTGGATAGCTGCCCTCCAGCGCAGCACCCACACCTGCCATTTTATAGCTTTCCAGCCCCAGACTGGCTACAAGCACTTGAGCGGTTTGCTGTGCTTGCTCCACAGTGGTTTTGGGCAGGTTTTTGGCTTCGCTAAGTGGCTGCACCACACTGTCACCGGGGGCGCCAATTCTGTTTCCAGTGCGCTGCTCTACATATTCAAATGCACTGTGCCCCGCGCCGTCCTTCTCTATCAACAGCCTAGCCTCATTACCGGCAAGGCCATTTCCTGTTAAATCTATGGTTTCCACATTGTCCCCATAAATCAGCTGATAGGGATAGGGATCCAGTGGCGTTGCTAGTGGCTGCGGCGCAAAATTTCCGGAAAACTCCTGCTGCTGCCGTGTTTCGGGCGCAGACTGGTACAGCGCCTCCAGCGCGGCAACATCTTCGGCAATCATTTCGTTATAGGCGGCTTTGTCCTCATCGGCAAGGTCACTATCGCCGCGTTTCAGGCGCACAATCTCGTCTTCAATTTCCTGCTTTGTGGCCTGCTGGGTGGAAAGTGTATGGTAGGCACCGCCCTCAGGGAAGAATGCAGATACATAACGGTTTGCCTCATCCACTGTAATGGCATGGGGCTTTATTTTCGCCACAGGGTAAGGTGCGCTGGGTGCCACAATTTCTGCATTGATATGAATAGACAGCTTGCCTTCTTCAAATTCCGAAGAAAGGGTGCCCGGCACCTCGTAGCTATAGTTTGGCGAGGCACTTTGCTGCTCTGCCGCTTTTTCGGCCTGCTGGGTGCCACCACTATTTTTTACCACCACTGGCTCTTGGGTGGGCGTTTGCTGGCAACCTGCAAGTAGCAATGCAAACACAATGATAAGAGCCGTGGTTATTACCAGTCTTTTTTTATATTTCATCTATTTCTTCCTGTTTTTTATTGCTATATACTTTGCAATTCATTCTATTATTTAATGATATCCATTTATTTAATGATATCCATTTTGCCATTGCGGTTGTAGGTAAACCAAGTGCCCTTTTTCACGTGGCGCGAAGTTTTGGGTACCTTCAGCACATCATGGGTGTCATAAATCACCTCGCCTTTGGCGGGATCGCTTTTGCTGGCCATAGTTTGCATCATTTTGGCATAGGTGGCATTTCCCACTTTGCCATCGGCTTTCAATCCTTTTTTAATTTGATAGGATTTTAAATACTGCTCGCTACGAAGCCCCATCACGCCATCCACTTCGTTGCGCTGCATCTCTTTTCCATTTGTGCCCGTGGCTTTTGCCGCGTAGCAGTGCCACTGCACCAGCAGGCATTTACCACTGTTTTTCTCCCCACGCTTTATCACGCCAAACAGGGCTTGATTCCAAGTGGGATTCGGCCACTGTGCGTATGCCAGCGCCGGTGTGGCAAAGGAGATGACGAATACAGAAACCAGTGCCAATGCAAATGTTCGGAAAACTCTTTTTTTCATTGTTTCCAACCTTTCTGGTACAGCAGTACCCAACCTATAATACTGATCCCTGATAGAAATATCGCAAAAGCGATATTTCTATCACTGCCATACGGCAGTTCCAAAACGCTCTGCATTTTGGATGGAATCACTATTGAACGACATTCCCACTCGAAAAATAAAAAACTATTTTTCGAGTCGCGCATATTGCGCGTGATTTGAAACAAATGTTTCAAATCGGAATTGGTATAAAGTTATATTTTGTGAGAGAGGGGGTTATTCTAGGTCGTTTTTTTGCCCCCAAATCAATCCTACATAGCTAAAGACGGGCTAACATGACCAAATGTTCCGCAAAACTTTGCCAAACGCCAATCTTTTACAACTTGATTACATGAAGCGCAAACCATAAACTGAAAAAACCTTTATAGATTTAATGCAAAATGCCCTCATTTAGAAAAATCAAATCTATTGGCTGGCCAATCATCCAGCCCCATTGCACCAGCCCCATCAGTCACTTAAAAACCTTGAAAACAAGCACCGTTCGTGATATAATCGACTATATAAGTTTAACTATAAAATGATAGAAGGAAATAAGAATGAAGCCTGTCATTCCAGAGAATTCTTTTTTAAAAAGCATTGTAGACAATACACCTGCCGCATATATTGTAGTAGACAAAGAGTTTAATGTAATTTTTGCCAATAAATATATTGTGAAAATTGCCGGTGTTGCCTATCAAGAGATTTTGGGGAAAAAATGCTACCAATCTAGGGGGTTTTCCTCTGTTTGCGATACTTGCATTGTGGCCAAGGCCTTTGAAACAGGAAAAAAAGAGTATCGCCTAAACAAGGAAATTGATCGGGCAGGCAATGAACGATACAACGACAATTATGGAGTTCCCTTGTACAAAGATGATGGTACGTTTGAATATGTGTTGGAAATTCTAACAGACAGAACAGAAGAAATGCGCTATCAAAAAAAGCTTTCAGACGATTTTTACCGCATGCTGGATACCTTCGTGGTGATTGTGGAGGCAAAGGACACCTACACAGCCAACCATTCCATGTGCGTTCGGGATTTAAGCATGTTAATTGCGGAGCGGCTGGGGCTTTCCGATAGGGAAAAGCGGGATATTTATGTAGCGGCTTCTCTACACGACATTGGGAAGATTGGCATACCCGATGCAGTGCTGAACAAAACCAGCAAATTGAACGAAGAAGAATTCGCTTTGATAAAAACGCACCCAACAGTTGGTGTGCAGCTATTGTCCAAGCTAACCAGTTTTGATTATTTAAAAGGCAATATAGAGTCCCATCACGAAAAAATGGATGGCAGCGGCTACCCGGCGGGATTGGCAGGAAACGACATTCCCATTGGCGCAAGAATTATTGCGGTTGCAGATGCATACGATGCCATGACATCCGACCGTTCCTACAGAAAGGGAATGGGGCACAGCAAAGCCGCAGAGGAGCTTGTTTTTTGGAGCGGGAAGCAATTTGACCCACACATTGTATCCGCATTTTTGGATGTGTGCAATGTGGAGCGTGGATGCGATGAAGGCGACAACAGCATACTTGATTTTATTGAACCTTCAGCAAACAGCCAGTTTACATTTTTGCAGGATTTTTTGGAGGAATGATATCCTCACTTTAACCCTTGCTAGTATTTCGTGCCGAAGTAATAGAACCGATTGGAGAATACAATGAGAAAACCGATTATTGCAGGCAACTGGAAGCTGAACAAAACACCTTCGGAAACAGTAACGCTAATTCGGCAGCTGCGGCCGCTGGTGGAGGGCGCTTTTGCAGAGGTGGTGGTTTGCCCCACTGCGGCATGTTTGTTTGCTGCGAAAGAAGCGCTGTCGGGTTGCGCCATTGCGCTGGGCGCGCAAAATGTGTATTTTGAAGAAAGCGGTGCATACACTGGCGAAATTGGCATAGGCACACTGCTGGAGCTGGGGGTAGAGTATGTAATACTGGGGCACTCCGAACGCCGCCAGTATTTTGGGGAAACAGACGAAACCGTAAATAAAAAGGTGTTGAAATGCTTGGAGAACGGCCTGAGGCCTATTGTTTGCGTGGGCGAGCATTTGCAGCAAAGGGAGCATGGCATAACCGATGAGGTGGTGCGCGCACAAATCAAGCTGGCACTGCACGGCGTGGCGGCACACCAAATGGAACAAGTGGTGATTGCGTACGAGCCCGTGTGGGCGATTGGTACGGGAGTAACCGCCACGAAGCAGCAGGCGAACGACACCATACGCGTGATTCGCAAAGCAGTTGCAGAGCTGTATTCCAGCGAATGTGCCAACAATGTGCGCATACAGTATGGCGGCAGCATGAATGCGGATAACGTAAGTGAACTGATGGCTATGAGCGATATAGACGGTGGCCTGATTGGCGGCGCCAGCCTAAACGCAGAAAGCTTTGCAAAGATTGTAAATTATTGAGCCTACAACAACACATATACGAATAACCAAAAACCGCCCTTGGCTTATCAAAACCATATGGCGGTTTTTTCTATCAGTTGTTTTTATCAGTAACTTGTATTATTCTTGCGTGTTTTTTAAATCTGCCTCGGTTTCCTTGGCAATATAAATGGGGCGGCGTTTCACTTCCAAATAGGTTTTGGCAACATATTGGCTGTTAATTCCGGTGCAAAACAGCTGTATTCCACCCACAAACAGTATCATACAGGCCAGCGCAGGCCAGCCCGCCACAGGGTCGCCCCATGCCAGCGTTTTTATCACAATCCATACAATCATAATGGCGGAAACCAAAAACATCAGAATGCCCAGCACAGAGGCAATGCCCAATGGCGCAGTGGAAAAGCCCATAATGCCATCCAACGAGTACTTGAACAGCTTCCAAAACGACCATTTGGTTTCGCCTGCCACGCGCTCTATATTCTCGTACTCCAGCCATTTGGTATCGAACCCCACCCAACTGAAAATACCTTTGGAAAAGCGATTGTATTCTTTTAGTGCCAGTATGGCATCCACCATTTTGCGGCGCATCAGCCGATAGTCGCGCGCACCATCCACCACCTTTGTGGGGGACATTTTGTTGATTAGCTTATAAAATGACCTAGCACAAAAAGAACGTATGGCTGGCTCCCCCGCTCGGGTAACACGTCGCGTAGCCACGCAATCGTAACCGCCGTGCACAATTTCGCTATACATTTGGGGCAGCAGTGCTGGCGGATCTTGAAGGTCTGCATCCATCACTGCCACATACTTCCCCGTGGCATATTCAAACCCGGCATACATGGCGCTTTCCTTGCCAAAGTTGCGCGAAAAAGACACATAGCGCACGGCCTTGTCCTGCTCTGCCAAATGGCGCAGTACCTTCATGGTGCCATCGCTAGAGCCATCATCCACAAAAATATATTCAAAACAGACTGCGGGCATATTGCCGCACACCTTTTTCATCTCGTTATAAAAATGCGGCAGCGCCTGCTCTTCGTTGTAGCAGGGCACCACAATACTTATTTTATCCATGTTACCTCCAAAGACATTTCCCCCAATATCTTGGCTAAATGCAAATCCATACACTCTCTATAAAAAATGCCCGCGGCATGTTTAGTGCTTCTCCAAAACTTTTGTGACAGTATATCAACACTTGCTGCCGTGACATCGCAACTGGGCAACGGGGTTTCCGGCACCTGTGCCTCTATAAGAAACAGATGACCCGCGGCATGTTTAGTGCTTCTCCAAAACTTTTGTGACAGTATATCAACACTTGCTGCCGTGACATCGCAGCTGGGCAACGGGGTTTCCGGCACCTGTGCCTCTATAAGAAACAGATAACCCGCGGCATGTTTAGTGCTTCTCCAAAACTTTTGTGATCCATGCCACGGTGTCGGCATATACCTCCTGCCGGTTTGTTTCATTCAAAATCTCGTGCCGCGCACCCGGGTACAGTTTCATTGTAACATGTTTCACACCGGCTTGCAGCATCCAGCCCTGCACCTCGGCAACCCCTTCGCCATACGCACCCACGGGATCCATACTACCCGAAAAAAGATAATAGGGCAACTCTTTTGGCAAACGGTTTGCCCATTCCATTCCCGATACGGCATCCACCAGCTTGGCAAAATCGTAGGCAGCTCGATCTGTAAAAAGGAAGTTGCACCACGGGTTTTTGATGTAGGCATCCACAATTGCTTCATCCCGCGTTAGCCAGTCGCTTTTGGTGCGTCTGTTTTCCACCCTGTCGTTATACTTGGAAAATGCCAGATAGGAAAGGAATGACGCGGGCTTTTTTGCCCTACCGAACAACATGCCCACCCGCGCCAAAAACCTAGTGATGCCCGTAACCTTGTTCGTACCAGAGGTTCCCACATAAATAACAGCATCCAGTTCGTTTCCAAATTTCACGGTGTACTCGCGCCCCATTAGGCTGCCCATGCTGTGCCCCAGCAACACCATTGGCAGACCGGGGTATTTTTCTTTCAACAGCACCGTAAGGCGATGCATATCCTCCACAACGCACTGCTCTCCATTTTTATCCGCAAAGTAGCCAAAGTAACCGTTCTTACCTTTGGAATTGCCGTGGCCAAGGTGGTCATTGCCGCACACCACGCCACCGCGCTGGCATACATATGCGGCAAACTCCGCATAGCGGTCTATATATTCGCACATACCATGTGCAATTTGCAGCACAAACCTAGGCGGCACATCTGCGTCTTCCCAAATACGTGCCCATATTTCACTTTTGCCATCCGAAGAGGGATAGCGCAGTTCACTTGCCTGAATTGCCATAGTAAGTAGCATTCCTCTCTTTAAAATACAAACTTGGATAAAAGAATTTGTGTTTTATCTTTTTCTCCATAAACCGCATTTACGCTTCACAGCTGCTATCGACGAATGAAATAACACAGACAATATGGCACAATAAGCAAAACATCATAGCTTGTACCTATATTTTTGATTTCGGCTCCTTGGTTTATCTGGCACAGTCATTTCAATAAGCCCCAATTTCAACGCCGGAGCGAGGTAACTTTGTTGTAATGTTGCTCTACGGCTAAGCCCCAGCTTCTCCATAAGTTTCGTTGCAGACAACGGCTCATTGCCAAGTACACCTAGCAACTTCTTAACTTTATGAGGCATCGCATAAGTATCCGGCGTTTCGTGCTGCTGCACTTCCCGCAAAGCATCCAGTATCACATTTAGCATGTATTCTATGAACTTTGTTGATTCGGCATCCTTGTCTGCTTCGCCAAGAACATTATAATACTCTTGCTGGCGTTCTTTTATCAATGTTTCCGCAGGCAGCCACGCGAATAATTTTTTCCATTGATACAGAATGAGCGTTTGCCACATCCTGCCCATTCTGCCATTGCCATCGGTAAAAGGATGGATAAACTCAAATTCGTAGTGAAACACACAACTTTTTATCAGAGGATGTAAGGTTGCACCTTCCGTCCAATGAAAAAGATCAAATATTTGCTTTGGAACCAGATTCGCAGGCGGCGCCATGTGAACCAATTGCTTCCCTGCAAATACGCCAACACCGGAAGAACGGAATACACCTGCTTCTGATGTCAGGCTGTTCATTAGAATGCCGTGTGCCCGAAGTAAATCTTCTATTGAATATGGATTGAATGTTAGCAGCAGTTCATAGGCCTCATAGGCATTTTTTACTTCCTGTATTTCCTGGGGCGCCCCTAAAACGCGTTTTCCATTCACAATATCTGTAACCTGACCGAGAGATAATGTATTGTTTTCTATTGCCAGCGATGCATGAATTGTCTTAATCTGGTTTTCCCTGCGTAATTGTGGATTGGAATGCATATTGCCAATTACGGATATAGAACCGATGATCTCGCTGATCTGGCCTACCAGATCAATCATTTTATCGGTTCTTGTATATGGTGGAAGGTAGCCACTATATTCCATATGATTGACACTCCTTCATTTAACAGCTTATACCATTATACCGTATATGTTATCGTTTATCTATTAAAATATTGCTCAAATAGACAAAACAACTTATACGGCATCTTGTGCGCACAAGTCATTCAAATAGCGTATATGAAGAAAGGACGGCTAGGGCAATGGGATTCAACGGTCACCAGATGGCGAACATGCCTATGCTGCCGCACAAAAAGAACTACACAGGAAACATGATTAAATAAGGGCTTTTCAACAGTTAATAGTGGCATTTAACTTAACATAAACTGAGAATAACTATTATTCTACAAAATAAATACTATTTATAAAAACATGTGGTCAGAAAAAATGTAGTACTGCTTACATTATACCTAAAACTTGAACCTACAGTCATTGCATTTATAATTCATCATCGCAGATTTTGCGCCCAAAACCCCGAACCATAGTACAGCGTTACCCTTTTCCCGCCCCGTTCTTTCGGATACATTTTTGCTCCCGCATTTCGGACATACAATGTTTGGCTGTCCGCAATGAGGACACTGCTTAGCAGACGAAGAAAACTCTTTTTCACAGACATCACACTTGATTAATTCAGCCATTAATATATATTACCTTTCGCTGTAATTTTTAAAAAATTTTAACATAACATATAGATAAATACAATAGTTATTTTTTTCATTTTGAAATCTATAAATACGAATTAGAATACAGTTGCTTAACAAAGCAAAAAAACGAATCAAAGATGCGTTTTAACTGGTAGCAGCGGCGGCTCTGCGCAGCAGCTTCTTGCCCTTAAAAACCGCCACAGTGGCACCCAAAACATCGCAACTGGGCAACGGGGTTTCCTCACCCTTGCGAATCCAGTCCACACATACTGCCCGCGGCGTGTGCCGTGCTTTGCCGTAGCTGCTTGTGTCTGCACACAATCATTTTTGCACCCAGTCCTTTGCCCTGCCCACTGCACGGTTCCAGCCATTTATCAGGGTTTCGCGCGTATGCTCGGGCATGGCGGGCGAAAAGGATTTGTCCTCTATTCGTTTATAGGAAATTTCCATCGTATCGCGCCACACGCCCGTGGCAAGACCGGCAAGGTATGCCGCACCCAACGCCGTGGTTTCGCGTATGCGGGGGCGCTGCACTGTGGTTCGCGTAATATCTGCCTGAAACTGCATTAAAAAATTGTTGGAACTAACGCCGCCATCCACACGCAGTACATCCAGTTCTATATTTGTATCGGCTTGCATAGCCAGCAGCACATCCCTGCTTTGATAAGCAATGGATTCCAGCGCGGCGCGAATGATATGCTCCGCAGTGGAGCCACGCGTTAGCCCGGCAATGGTACCCCGGGCATACATATCCCAATATGGCGCACCCAGCCCTGTAAAGGCGGGCACTAGGTACACCCCGCCGTTGTCCGGCACCTTGTTTGCAAAGTATTCGCTATCCACACTGTCCTTTATCAGCCGCATTTCGTCCCGCAACCACTGCACCACTGCGCCGCCCATAAACACACTGCCCTCCAGTGCGTATTGCAAAAGCCCATTCGGTGTTGCCGCCAGAGTTGCCAACAAGCCATGGCTGCTTTCCACCAGCCTGTCCCCCGTGTTCATCAGCATAAAACAGCCAGTGCCATAGGTGTTTTTGGCTTGCCCTGCGGAAAAACATGCCTGACCAAACAATGCCGCCTGTTGGTCTCCCGCCACGCCCGCTATGGGCACCTGTTTCCCATAAATATCTGTATATCCAAATAGTTCGGAAGAGCCTGCCACCTCGGGCAACATTTCCTTGGGAATATCCAGTATATTCAAAATTTCATCATCCCAAGCCAGCGTGTTGATATTGAACAGCATGGTGCGGCTGGCATTGGTTAAGTCCGTTTTGTGTACATTGCCACCCGTCAGGTTCCAAAGCAGCCAAGTGTCCACCGTGCCAAACAGCAGCTCTCCACGCTTTGCCCGTGCCCTTGCGCCCTCCACATTGTCCAATATCCATTTCAGCTTGGTAGCGGAAAAATAGGCATCTATCACCAATCCGGTATGATCGCGCACCAAAGCCGCAAAGCCGGGCAGCTTTTTTAACTGTTCGCAAATGGGAGCGGTGCGCCTGCATTGCCACACAATGGCATTGTATATGGGCATTCCGCTGTCCTTTTCCCATACTATAGTGGTTTCGCGTTGGTTGGTAATGCCCACTGCCGCCACATCCGAAAGTGAAATATCCACAAAGTCTATGGCTTCGCGCATCACATCATATTGGGAAGAAAACAGCTCCATAGGGTTGTGCTCTACCCAACCGGGCTGTGGGTAAAACTGCGCAAACTCTTTTTGCCGCGCACATAGTACATTCTGTTCGTTATCAAAAATAATACAACGCGAACTGGTAGTGCCTTGATCCAGCGCTACTACATACTTCATTTTGCTTCCTCACTTTCTATGCATGGGGCAGACAAATTTTTTGTAGGCGATAGCTCTATTCGTTCGTATCCTCGCCCACTTTACGCCGTTTGCGTTCATCGGGGACAGCATTTCCATAGTTTGTTTTTTGAATATTTTTGTTGTCATCCAACATCTGGTATACCACTCCGTTGCCACGCTTGCTTGTTACTTGCCTGTTTCTTTGCTGCTGCCAATATTGCTGGGCTCTTTGGTTCTTCTTTTTATTGGAATGGCGAATGGTGAAAACAGATGCCGCGATGGCAACGCCAATGCATACAATCAAGAATGGAGAAACAGAATCGGGGGCATCGCGACTGGGGAAAATGGTAATCAACCGAAAGTCATCCACCACATCTTCCAGAGCATTTATATCTGCTTGCTGCAAAAAAGTACTGGCATAGGCGTAAGCGGCTATTTCTATATTACGCCCATTTTCCACAGTGGAATATACAATTGCTTTGGGCTCATCCAGCCCGTGGATATATTTTATAAATTTGTAGCCTCCTTCCGATTCATAAAAGGATACGGTTGTTTGCTCATCCTTAACCCTTTGCAGGCTGGCCACTGTTTGGGCTATTTTCACATTTTTCATCTGGGAATAGCTCCACAAGTTGATGCTGTTTTTATCCATATAGCTGGTTAGCATAATTTCATTTTTTGTTTTGCGGTTTATGGCCTCCACATAGCGGTTTTCATTGCGCAGTGTGGTTAGTAGCGCTGTTTTATCCAATTTGTATAGTTTTAACAAACCAATATGCGAATCCAAATCTCTGGTAAGGGTATCATAATCATCGGGCATGCACACCGATACATCCATATCCATAATTGTCACAACAAAAGTATTGCTGGCAAAAGCAGGCACAGCAATCAGTAAGATTAATAGTACAAGAATGGCAAGTATAAACCTCTTCATGCGCTCTTCCTTAGCAAAAAATGGCTGGTTGCAATGCCAACCTATCTATATTCTATGTTAAGTTACGCATTGCGTCAATTGCTGGAAAAAAAACAGTTTGTGAACGGGCGTTTTTTTAGGGCGATACCGCACAGAAATCGAGTCGTTGGCATCGCGAAGGATTTTTGTGTGAAACAAGGACAAAAGCGCAAGAATAGCAGCGCTATTTCGAGCATTTTGGACGCAGTGTCACGCAAAAAGACTAGTGATCACGACGTGCGCGGTTTTTGCGGTGTTGCCTTATGTATATTCCTCTACATAACGTATTACGCCTTTGGCAATGGCCTCGGCTATCTTTTGTTGGTATTCCGGCGTTTGCAGCAGCGCTTCTTCTGCCGGGTTGGACATAAAGCCGCACTCCACTGTACAGCTGGGTTGAGAGCCTGTTTTCAATAGACGATAGGCCGCAGCTATGGCAGCGCGTGGCTCTGCGGGTTCCAGCATTTCGTTCATGGCGGCTTGCAGTTGCTCGGCAAGCTGCTTTCCCGAGGATCCTTCCGCAACGTAAAACACCTGCGGCCCTGCGGCAGTTTGCTCTTCAAAGGCATTGCAATGAATGCACAAGAACAAATCCGCATTTGCCTCTGCAATTATTTTTTCGCGCGCAACAAAATCTTCCTCTTTGGAGTTTCCCAGCCAGTTGTCTGTTTGGCGCGTCATTAGCACATCGGCACCGCGCTGTTCCAGCAAATTGCGCAGCTTTCGGGAAATTTCTAGGTTCACTTCCTTCTCCGGCCTGCCACTTATGCCAATCATGCCCGGGTCGCCACCGCCATGCCCGGCATCCACCACAATGGTTTTGCCCGCCAGCGGTGTGTACGTAACATCCGAAATATCCCCTACCTCGTTTGGTGCGACGGGGGCTTTTTGCAGTGCGCTAACCCACAATATGCAAAAGATTACAGCAAGCACAATAGACACCACTGCCGTAAGCTGCAATTTATTCAGGTGGATTACAGGCATTTCACCGCCAGTTTTTGCTGTTCTTTTCTTCTTTGTTTTTGCCATGCACACTTCCTGTTTTTTTGTTTGCCCTAGTATACCATACTTTTTTTCTACCATGTGTGAATGATTTTTTACAAAAATACCGTGCAAGTAGAAACTCGTGTAAGACCAGTGTAAGAATAGAATTGTTTATTTATACCGCTTAAGGTAAACTGATAGTGATAGAAATTCGCAATAGAAATTGGGTTAAAAACAGTTGTTGTGCTTACATTTGCCAGTCTGTATGTTTTTTCCGCACTGCAAATGGGAATTCCCGTCTATTTTGTGCCTGTGGAGCTAGGACTTATTGCGCTGCTGTTTGTGCTGTATTTTCGGCGTGTCAGTAAGATAAAAAAAATGGCGAACATGGCATAGCAATACTGAGACACTATAGTGAAAAGACACTTGAAAGGAAGCGGGTACAACGCCCGTATACGGATTTTTTGTGATAACCATAAACAATATAAAATTGAACCCCGGTTTTAGCGAGGCCGAATTGCTTTCGGCAACTGCAAAAAAGCTGGGAATAACAGCAGAAGACATCCTGCACATACAGCGCTTGCGGCAGGCAGTGGATGCGCGAAACAAAACCAATGTGCACTACAACCTTTCTGTAGCAGCGAAGCTGAAACCCGGCACCAAGCCAACCGTGCGCAGCAAGGATATCAGCCCACCAAACACGAAAGCATACGCCTTCCCCTTTGAAGGACTAACGGCAAAAAACCATCCTGTGGTGGTGGGCAGTGGCCCGGCGGGGCAGTTTTGCGCACTGATGCTGGCGCGGGCAGGGCTAAAGCCCATACTGGTGGAGCGCGGGCAGGCCGTAGCGCAGCGCGCAAGAGATGTTTCGGGCTTTTTTGCCACAGGCAGTTTGAATGTGGAATCCAACATACAATTTGGCGAGGGTGGCGCAGGTACCTTTTCGGATGGAAAATTAAACACAGGCACGCGAGATATTCGCCACCGTTTTATACTGGAGCAGTTCTGCAAGGCAGGTGCGCCGGAAGATGTGCTGTATTTGGCAAAGCCGCACATAGGTACGGATGTGCTGCGGCATGTGGTGGTGGCCATGCGTCAGGAAATACAGGCGCTGGGTGGGCAGGTGCTGTTTGGCACTCGGCTGGCCGAGCTGAACATACAAAGTGGAGTTCTAAGAGGCATATACCTACAAAACGCTTCGGACAGATATCACATGGATGCCTCCGCACTGGTTTTAGCCACGGGGCACAGCGCACGAGACACATACGAAATGCTGCACCGCAGTGGCGTTGTACTTGCACAGAAAAATTTTGCTGTGGGAGTGCGCATAGAGCATTTGCAGCAACAAATAAACATGGCGCAGTATGGCAGTGTGGCAGATTTCAAGGCGTTGCCCGCTGCAGAGTACAAAGTGGTGGCACATGGTTCAGATGCCCGCAGTGTATTTTCTTTCTGCGTTTGCCCGGGTGGCAATGTGGTGGGTGCAGCTTCGGAACAGGGCATGGTGGTAACCAATGGCATGAGCGAGCATGCACGGGATGGTGAACTGATAAATGGTGCGCTGCTGGTGGGCGTTACCCCTGCGGATTTTTCAGATGCGCACCCCTTGGCAGGCATTGCCTACCAAAGGCAACTGGAGCTGGCGGCATATCGGTTGGGCGGTGGTGGCTTTGTTGCCCCCGCTCAACTGGTGGGAGACTTTTTGGCAGAGCGTCCCTCTGCAAAGGCAGGTCGCATTGCCCCCACATATAGGCCAGGCGTAAAATTTACAGAGCTTCGGCAATGCCTACCAGACTATATTACGCAGGCACTACAGACGGCACTTCCCCAGCTGGGGCGAAAAATAAAAGGCTTTGATGCGCAAGATGCCGTGCTAACAGCAGTGGAATCCCGCAGCTCATCACCAGTGCGTATTTTGCGCAACGAATGTTACGAGGCCAACATACAGGGGGTATTTCCCTGCGGGGAGGGCGCGGGCTATGCAGGCGGCATTATTTCCGCAGCGGCGGACGGCATTCGATGTGCAGAGGCTGTGTGTGCGTGGCTGTAGCTCTGTCGCTATTTCCGAAAAATCAATTCATATTATATTTTTCTTTTAAAAAACGCTAAAAGATGGTATTACTACTAATAGATATAAACATACCTAATGTAACCATTAGGACAGACCTAATTTTTTAGGTAGCCAATAGGAGGGTACAATGAAAGTATACGAATGCGGGATATGCGCAAACACCTATACCGAGAGCAGTGATGGTTCGTACAACGAACTTTCGGACGATTGGAGCTGCCCAGTGTGTGGTGCATCCAAGCAAAATTTGCAGCCTATTGGAGAGGCAAATATGGTGCCCATTTCCGCCATGTCGGTAGATATTGCTACAGCGGGTTCTGCCGCCTTGTACCAGTGCAGCATATGTGGCAACACGCATGACGAGGGCAAAAGCGGCAAGTACAGCAGGCTTTCGGAGTTCTGGTGCTGCCCGGTGTGTGGCGCGCCCAAGCAAGGCTACCAGCAGATAAGCGGACTGCATCGGCCTAAGGAATCACCACCTATTTCCGAAGCCGAACGCCTGGCAAATCAAGTTCGAACATCACGTACCGAGGAATTTTTGGGTGGCCAGAAAACAAACGTGTATGAGTGCAATGTGTGCAGCACCATTTACGATGAAGGCAGTGAAAGCTGCAGCTTTGAACTGTTGGACGACAACTGGACATGCCCTGTGTGTGGCACGGCAAAGCCTACATTTGTTTTGGTACAAAGCAAAGATAGCGGCGCGGCTTGCCAACCGGAATGCCATTGCGCGGAGGCAAACGCACAGCCCCGCACAAACCCGCTGCACAAAATGATGTCAGCAACAGAGCAATTTACAATAGAACCAAGGCGGGCGCAGTCGCCCACAGTTTCTTGGAACGATATTTTGTTTTTGGGTGCGCAGCTTTCGCCCTTTCCGCTGAATGCAGATGCAGCGGTGGATACGCAAACAACACTGGGCAAGCGCGCTGCAAAGCCCCTAGTGCTGGATTTACCGGTTTATCTGGAAAATACCCAGAATGGCAGTGTATTGGAATATGTGCCGGGTTCACAAAGCGCACTGCCAGAACATTTGAAACAGGCCGGTGCGATAGAAATACGGCTGGAGCCACGCCCAGAATCCAACATTCATAATCGTGATGATTTGAAAGCACTGGTATGTGAATTGCGACAGCAGTGCGAAGGGCTACCCATAGGCATCAAGCTGATTGCCGGACATATAGAGCAGGATTTGGAAGCGGCAGCATATGCCGAGGCAGATTTTGTAGCCATACAGGCGGGCAATGCCGGTGCCGTGCCCGCCATCTTTGCATTGTACCGTGCGCGCAAATATCTAGACGAGAATAACTTAGAGATGGAGCTGGTGATGGCGGACGGTTTGCACACTGCCGCGGACATGATGAAGGCCTTGTGCCTAGGTGCAAATGTGGTAGCCATAAAAACAACCACGGAAAAACCTGCCGAACATGATTTGCAGAAGCTGAAAGAGGCAATCACCACCTTTTGCAGAACGTCCGGTCACGATAAAACCTGCTATCTTAGTGTGTGGGATATTTGCACTACAAATTCCGAAATATCTATGCACACAAATGTGCCACATGTTTAGAAATAGTCTGTAATACTAATCTCTAATAGAAATCGTTGCAAAAGCAATATTTCTATCACTGCCATGCGGCAGTTCCAAAACGCTCTGCATTTTGCACGAAATCACTATTGAACGACATTCCCACTCGGAAAATGAAAAAACAATTTTCGAGTCGCGCATACTGCGCGCGATTTGAAACAGATGTTTTAAATCGGATTTGGTATAAAAATGGCAGGAGATGCTGGAACTTCTCCTGCCATTTACAATTTTGCGCTATTGTGCGGAAGCAGCAGCATTTTCCGAAGGGATTGAAAACATTTGCCCTGCCATTAGGTTAGGGGTTAGCTGCATCATAGTCTCAAACACCGTATTGATTCCATATGCCTCCATATAGTAATTTTGCAAGAAGGTAAGATCGGGAGAAACCAGCAATACCTTGCTGTCTATCAAATCTTTGGGTAACGATTCCAGCCCGTAGCGTTTTTTAAAATCGTTGTAGGAAGGCGACCGCGTATCCCATCCGCCAAGCAGGCGATTGTTTTTGAAATAATCCTTGGGAAAAGCATGGAAAATGCTGTAGGCCTCGTTCCCCCGCAGCAGCACACTGGTGGTGGGGTACATAAAGGCATATTCCGATGAGGTATAGTACATAGTGTCGAATGCCTGCTGTATGCCCTGCACATCCGTACCGTATGTTTTTTGCAGCTCTTCATCCATACCTCTGCGTGCGGCAGAGGTGCCTTGCAACAGGCTGGCTGTGCCAATGCCACCTACCACAAACACCACTGCCAAAATGCCTGCCAATAAGTTCTTTGTTTGCCAGCTTTCCGCTGTGGAGACCATTTTTTCGTGTAAATTGCGAACATCTATAAGCAGCAACAACAGCAATATGGAAAGCAGATAGTGCGGGTACCACGCACGAAACACATCCCGCCACAAAACATTAAACAGAATTTGGAACAGGAAGGGCAGCGCTGCCACCACAATGGTAAATGCACGAAACAATTTTCGCTTTTGAGAGACAAACGCAACTGCCATCAGCACCAACAGGCAAATTAAAATATACGCATATTCCGGCTTTAAAATGTTGCCCGTGCGCTGCAATACATCTGGAACATTTAGGTTATAGCGCGTGGGCTCTATATTATCATAAATATATTCCATATTTTGTTCCGAAAACTGCGGGTCATCCGGATAGGTAAAATAATTTCGGAAAAAATTGGCATCCTCTGCAGACCAACCCACCTGTTCAAACACTTCGGGATAGCGTGGGTAATCCAAAGGCTGATGATCCATAATATCTACGCGCGCCGTGTGAAAGCGCTTGTACTGTGCCAGCTCCGGGTTGCTTTGAAAATAGGCCGCATCTGCCAGCGCAAGGCCGCCCACCACAGCAAAGCCAATGAATAGCGTAAGCAATGCGCCTGCCGCACGTTTTTTGTACCGAATTAGCAGCAACAAAGCCACTGCACCGCAATACACCACTGCCGAGGCTACCGATTCCTTACGCAGCATAACACCGCCCACCAGCATAATCACCGAAATGGTGTACAAAAAGCGCCGCGCAGCTTTATTTTCCATATAAAAGCCATACACAAGGCACACCAGCGCACAGCCCAGCATGGCGTAACACACCAATGTGTAGGTAAACTGTGTAAGAATGAGCCCAAAGCACAGTGGCAGCGTAAGCACATAAAGCGCCAGCCCCAGCTTTAGGCCAAATTTGTCCATTAGTACCCCGCCAATTACACCGCTGCTAAGCAGCAATGCCACAAACAAAAACAAACCATACCAGTTTACCTGCCATATGGCACTGTACAGGCCGGAAAGCACTGCCGAAAACGCCACATTACTGTGCGAAAAGTGCAGGTAGTGCTGCCCCATAGAGCCATTGATTAAATTTTGTATGTAAAAATCGTCATTCATGTTGAAATGCACAAAATTCAGCTTGTTCACAACCAAAAAGACCACCAGATTGATAAGGCAGGCTATTGCTGTGCAAATGAGTATCGCGCGAATACTGTTTTTAGAAAATTGTTTTTGAATGGTTTTCTGCATCACTCAATGTCTCTTTATATTAGAATATATCATATTGAAGACCAACCCGCCAATAATAGCTGCGGCAATAATAAGCCCCGCCCGCAAGGCAAAAAAACTAATTTCATAAAGTTCGGGGTCTCTGCCCGCCTGAAAGCCCACGGCAACAATAACCCCCGCCATTACAATACACACTGCCAGCAGCACCACCGTGAAGGAAATGCGGTTGGCCACGCGCTCCAAATTTTTATCCAGTTTTTCCAAATGCTTCAATTTTATATCCACCGAAAAGTTGCTTTCTTTCATTTTTCGCATAAAATCCAGCAGAAAAGGCGGGGTGCTTTTTGCCAGCTCCAGCGCATCGTCACCCAGCACAAACAAGTCGTCCTTCATTTTCTTACCGGAAAATCTGCTTTTCAGCAAGCTTCCGGTGGTTTTTTTTGCAATAGCCAGCACGTTGGATTTTGGCCACAGCAGCTCTATTACCCCTTGCGCAGTTGCCAGCGCTTTCGCCACCAGTGCAAATTCGCCCTGTATTACCATATTGTATTCACCCGCCAATGCAAATATGCTGGAAAATAGCCTGCCTGCATTTAGCGTTTCCAATGGGGAATATACATATTCGTCCATCAATGCATCCAGCGTTTTTAAAAAATGATGCCGGTTTACAATGGCACCCGCTGTATCCATATCCACAATAGACTGCGCTACTTTTCGTGTGTTTTGCGTGGCAATGCCCAAAACCATATCATTTAACGCCAGACGAAAATGCTCCGAAAGCTGCCCCACCATGCCCAAATCTATAAACTCTATACGGGTGCCGTTGTGTGTTACCATCACATTTCCGGGGTGCGGGTCTGCATGGAAAAAACCATCTATCAACATTTGCTTTAAAAGTGAATTGGCAAAATCCTCTGCAATTTTCTTTTTATCTGCCCCAACGCTATCCAACGCAGCTATGTCATTTATTTTCACACCATCCACATAGTCCATTGTCAGCACTCTTTGGGTGGTATACATCCAACGCACCTTGGGCGCGGTTATGTTTTTCTCTCCCTTTAGGTTTCTGCGGAAACGGTCTATGTTTTCTCCTTCATGAATCAGGTTCATTTCCTGTTCCATCACAGTGCGCAACTCCCGCACCATACGTTGAAAATCGTATAGCTTGCCGTACTTGGTGTGCTTGTCCATAAAGCTGGCCAGCTTGTGCAGTATGTCCAAATCGGTACAAACCACTTCGTGCGTGCCCGGTCGAGACACCTTTACCGCCACCAGATCGCCAGAATACAAACGGGCACGATACACTTGCGATACCGATGCCGATGCAACAGGCTGAGGGTCGAACTCCATAAAAATATCTTCTATACTGGCCTCTAGCTCTTTTTCTATTAGCCTTCGTGCCTCTTCAAAAGGAAATACGGGCACATCGTCCTGCAATTTTTGAAGCTCCCGCGCAATGTCCTCTGGCACCAGATCTGTGCGCATCCCCAAAATTTGCCCAATTTTTATAAAGGTAGGCCCCAGTTGCTCGCAAGAGATACGTATGCGTTCTGCAATGGTGTGCGTGCCCGACCTGCGGTGTTCCTTGTGCAGCTCTTTTTGAGGGTTGCGCGAAAGCGCTGTTTTAACAAAAATAAAACCAAGGCCGTTTTTGGTTAAAACGGTCATAATTTCGCGATAGCGTTTTAGATTTGTGTTACCTTTGGCAGGTTTTTTTTCGGAAATAGCACCTGGCATTTAATCTTGCTTGGACGCGGCCAACTCCTCTTTTATAATCGCCCGGATATCTTCCTTGGTAAGGCCTTCCCCCCGAACGGTTTGCATGGCGCTTTGCACTTCGTCCCGTATCATGTTCTTCACTTCGGTTCGTTGCTCTTCGCCTTTTTTCACAAGATCTCGCATAACGCCTTGTGCGTCTTGCTTTTCCACTTTGCCTGCATCCACCATTTTTTCCACAACGGATTCCAGTTTCTCCCGGGAATACGCCCAAACACCAAAGCCAAAATTAATGGTATCATCTATCAAGTTTGCCATGGGTAAACCTCCTAAAGTTTTTTGTGGTTTTAAATAGAAATTTTATAGTAACCTTAATTATAATACGATATAGTAATTTTTGCAAAAGATATTACTTTGCCGAAAGCAAGACGTAATGCTGCAATGCAAATATTTCCTAGCTTGTATGCATTACCAAGTAATAATTGCAAGCGGTGAATACCATTTCCGGCCATGTTCCAAATTCTGTATACTGGCTTACCAAGTCATCGGTTTGGGCACCCTTTATACTGGGAATGTCCTCTATGGTGTGCAGCAATTTACCTATAATATCCATAAACAAATTGAAGTTGAGCAATTTAGTATACTCCTGCATAAACTGGTCTGAAAAAAGTTCTTGCACACTAATATTTCCCACAAGCTTTCGAATGATTTGAATATCATCTATATGGTTTTTTTCTATCATAAACACGCTCTCCCTAGTGCCAATGCAAATATAAAGGCATTCGCGCTTAATATAATATGTGCTTACCCTCACTAAACAAATTCCGGCACATTCCTTTGTAAATTTTTTCATAAACTGATTCATAATTCAATCAGTGTAAAATTGTTTCGCAACAATTCAAGAGTATTGCTCTTTCAATTCAAATACGTTTTGGGTTTTTCATATAAAATCGCATAAAACAGCTATGAAAAGGGTATACTTATAGTATAATAGAATAAAATATACAAAACAAACAATGAGGAATGGTATGACAAAGTATACAATTGATCAATTACGTAACAAACAAGGCTTTATATGCGATATGGATGGCGTGATATACCACGGCAACCGCCTGTTGCCAGGTGTTGCAGAATTTTACCAGTGGCTGGTGCGCGAAAACAAAAACTTTTTATTTCTAACCAACTCTAGCGAACGTACCCCGCGCGAATTGCAACAAAAGCTGGCTCGCATGGGTTTGGATGTAGATGAAAGCCGTTTTTATACCAGCGCTTTGGCCACGGCAAAGTTTTTGAAGCAGCAATCCGAAAATTGCTCGGTTTATGCCATTGGAGAGGCCGGGCTGTTCAATGCGCTATACGAAGCGGGCATTACCATGAACGATGTAGACCCAGAATATGTAGTGATGGGGGAAACCAGCAGCTACAATTTTGACAATATTGTGAAAGCAATCAAATTCGTAACCAACGGCGCAAAGCTGGTGGGTACCAACCCCGACATTACCGGCCCCAGTGAATTTGGCATTATGCCGGCCTGCGGTGCGCTGGTGGCGCCAATAGAGCTGGCTACAGGCAAAAATGCTTATTTTGTGGGCAAACCAAATGCCTTGATGATGCGCACAGGCATAAAAATGCTGGGGGTACACTCTGCAGATACGGTAATGGTGGGCGACCGCATGGATACGGATGTCATTGCGGGAATAGAATCCGGCATGGAGACGGCGCTGGTGCTTACCGGCGTTAGCACACGCAAAACTATAGAGGAATTCCCCTACCGTCCTATGTATATACTGGATGGCGTAGGAGATATCCCCGGCTGATAGCCGATTTTATTGATCGCGAAGTACAATAATCCGAATAACAAAAGGGAACGGTGTACATGCACCGTTCCCTTTTTACAGCCAAGTCGCATCAGCAATATTGGCATCACCGTCTGTTTTCGCGCGTTTCCTTTAGTGCCTGATAGGTGTCATTCATATGCTCCAGCGTTTCGTTGTAGTGCCGCAGGGTGTAGCAGGCGCAAAGAATATCCATTACCAGTATTTGTGCGGTTTTGGAAGAGGCGCTTTCCCATGTGGTGCCGGTTTCTGCTGCTTTGCTTTTGGATGGGGTAAACAGCAGCACATCCGAATGGCGCACAATGGGGGAATCCTCAAAAGAGGTAATGCCTATGGTGGGGCATTTGCCCGCTTGCGCATTGCGCATGGCCTGAATAACCTTTTTGGTGCGGCCTGTGTTGCTAATGCCAATCATTACATCCTTTGGCCCACAAATAGACGATACAATCAGCTGCGTGCTTTCATCGTCAAAGGTAATGCACTTTTTGCCAGCGCGTATAAAGCGCATCACCCCCTCTGCAGCTGCCACACGCGAAAAACCCGCGCTGCACAACACCAGCGTTTCGGCCGCGTCTATTAGGTCTACCGCCTGCTGTACCGCCTGGTTGTTTAGCGTGCGCCGCGTTTCGGTAAGTGCCAGCGTGTTGCGGTACACCAGCTTTTCTATCACATCATTTATGCCATCACCCTGTGCAATGTCTTCATATACCTTGTCTTCTTCGGTATGTGCCATTTGATTTTGGGTAAGATATTCCACAATGCTCATTTTTAGCTCTTGAAAGCTGCCAAAGCCCAGCTCATTTACAAAACGGGTAACCGTGCTTTCGGCAACGCCAACATTCCCGGCAAGATTTCTGGTGGTAATGCTACGGCTTTCTTCCATGTTTTCCAAAATATACTCTGCAATTTTGCGAAGTGCAGGATTTAGATAGGGCAAATGTTGATGTATGATTGAAATAATATTTTTTTCCATCGAATTTTTCTCCCTATGAAAAGATATTTTATTATAGACCAAAAAGAAGCAAATTGTCAATTCAATCCAACCAAAGCAAACCGATTATTGAACTTGTTGAAAAAAACTGCGCGAAAAGAGCCAAGTAACAGCCAAGCTAGTTGTATGCAAAGCCAAGAAGGCGTATAATCGTTTCTTGTAGATAAGGGGTATGCTAAAGTGAAACGAAATATATTACTGATAAATTTAGCGGGAGCTTTCCTGTGGATGTCCATGTATTCCTATGTGCCGGTGTTGCCCGCATATGCGGCATCCATTGGTGCCGACGTGGTAATGATTGGTCTGTTGGGCGGCGTGTATGGCGTGTTGCAAATTGTGCTTAGAATACCGCTGGGCATAGTGCGCGACCGCATAGGCAAGGACCGAACACTGCTGATTGTGGGTTTTTCTATACTATGTATTTCCAACCTAATGTTTGTATTTTTAGGAAACAGCATAGAATGGCTGATAACCGCAAGAGCCATGGCAGGTGCGGCGGCGGCCTGGTGGGTGGTGGTGTGTGCCGCCTATTCACACTATCACAACAACAACCAACAGGTGAAGGCACAGGGCACGCTTTCTGCCTCCGCAAACGGCGGCAAGGTGGTGGCATCGCTATTGTGTGCGGTGGTGGCAATGCTGGCCGGATACTACGCCACATTCTCCATTGGGCTGGTGGCCTCGGCCATCGGTCTGTTGCTAATGTTTGGCATAAAAGAAAAAGATGTGGAGAAAAGAACCCCGGTAAAGCTGAAAGATCAGCTGCTTTTATTCAAAAACAAAGAGCTGATGATACTGTGCTTTTTTTCCATATTAAGCCAACTGCTGTGCTTTGGCGTGCCCACCACCTTCACGCAAGTGATTGCAAAGGACATGGGCGCAGATAGTTTTGACCTAGGTATGCTGATGCTCTCCTTCTTTTTGGCCACCTCGGTTAGCTCTCTATTTGTGGGCACCAAAGCGTACAAAAAGCTGGGTGGTATCAATGCGGTGGCCATTTCATTTTTGATTGGTGCGTTTTCCTGCATTCCTCTGTTTTACCAAAGCAACCTAGTTTCTATTTATATCATGCAAATATTATCCGGCGTGTGCTATGGCATAGGGCAGGCAGCGCTTACCGGCTTTGTAATGCTAAGCGTGCCGCAAACGCAGCGGGGCGTGGCTACGGGCATATACCAGTCCCTGTTTGGCATTGGTATCTTGCTGGGGCCTGTACTAATGGGCTTTGTAATAGATTTTTCATCGTTTGCAGCCGCCTACTGGATGATGGTGGGCATTATGACGGCAACCGCAGCACTGTGCTATGTACTGCTTCCCCGCAAATACAACAAAGTGACCTAATACGCACACAACGTATACCTACAGGTGGTAAATCTTTTTAGGCTTCAAAAGCAATGGTTTTATCTGAAAGTACGGTAACCGAATCCGCCGTGATAGCTATGGGATAGAAGCCCAGCGTATCCTGTTCAAAATCCATGCCATTGTATATCCCGCCATACGATGCATACTTCACTGTTTCCTGCCCCTTTTCATCCGTTTCACTATATTGATACAGAACAAGAAAATCATCCGTTTCAAGCTGCGCATTTACCGACTGCGTATCTTCCAGCAAGTTATTGACAAACTTCGTATCTACAAAGTTTTTCACCTCTCCTGTCTCTTTTCCATCTTCATCCAAAACCGCTGTCTCCACAATGGAATATACCGATAGCATAGCGCGCATTGTTTCTTTTTCCGTTATAATAGGCTCGGCAGCCGCTTCTTTGCCACTTCTCAGCTCTGCTACCAAAGCAGTAATATCCACAACAGTAAGCTGAGTGGGTGTCTCTATTTCTTCACTCGCATTGAATAGCAGTACCTGAAGCGGTGCCTCCGAAACAGGGTTTTCGCCTTCTTTAGCAACCTTGGGGGTAGGCTCTGCCGAAGGGGTTTCGACCACTCCCACCGTTGGTGTCGGCACAACTTCTTGCGTTTTACCACAACCAACCATTGTTATCATAAACAACACAAGCACAACAATAAGTAAATTTTTCACAGCTCTCCACCTTTTTTAGTAATCATTTATTTCTATCATGCCATATTGGAATCATTTTGTAAATCTTCCAGCATGCGCATTTTCCTGCCATAATTCATATAAACAGGAATTAGAAGCAAACACATTTTTTTGCAGCAAAGCTTTTCTTATGGTATAATTTGGTATAATTTAAGCGGGAGGAAATACAGATGGAGTATTTAGCGCCAATTTTAGAGATTGTTACAACCTGCCTTCACTTACTGTCTATTGTGATATTGGTTTGGGGTGTGCTGGTGAGTAGCAAGGATTTTTTTGTATCGCGTTTTGCCCGTATGGACAAGCTGGTGGATATGAAAAAACTAACTGCAACAAAAAACGTTCTGGGCGGCTACGTTTTGCTTAGCTTGGAAATTTTAATAGCAGCAGATATTATAGATTCCATTGTAAAACCGACATTTGAGGATATTCTGCGTCTAGCAGCCATTGTGGCAATACGCACAGTAATCTCTTACTTCCTAAACAAAGAGATTAGCGAATTCGAAGCGCAAACAGAAAAAGATAAAAACAAGCTTAATTCCTAGCACACCTTTAGGCGACCCTTGTTCGCAGGTGGCCTATGCATGATTTGACAAGAGGAGTCATTTTTGCTAGAATAAATTCGCGTTATTTGGAGGGGTACCGAAGCGGTCATAACGGGGCGGTCTTGAAAACCGTTAGGGTGCAAGCCCACGTGGGTTCGAACCCCACCTCCTCCGCCATTTTTCTAGAAATCCACAATAAACGTGGGTTTCTTTTATATTTCTGGTAGAGATTCCACTCCAACTGGGTTCGTTGCAAACATTTCTTTTTCCGCAACTTGCCCATAATCAAAGGTGACTGCTTTACTTATAGAATCTAAAGATGCCTGTTTTGATTCACTTTCCAGATGAGCATAGATGTTTGCCGTTGTTTGGTAATCACTATGTCCCATCCAGTCCTGTATCTGCTTCATAGATACTCCGTTAGCAAGCAGAATACTCGCGCATGTATGTCGTAAATCGCGAAAGCGAATTTTACGAAAACTATGCTTTTTGAGAAACAAACCAAAGGTGCGTGTAACTCTATCGCACTTAAGCCTCTTTTATTATCTGATTAATATAAAACAAAAAAACAGCGGCAAATATACTACCTAAAGCCACCGTTTCGGTGAATTCTTCGCAAAGTAATATGACCTGCCCGAAAAGCAACCTATACTACTTCCAAACAAATATATTTTTATCCCTTATACTCTCAGTCCCCGCCATTGTTGCCTTTCCAAAACATATTCTCCCGCAGCACACAATCAATCATTTTAATCAACTGCAGGGCACCTTCGAATTCGGCTTCCCAGTTGTTTTCAAAGCACTGTATCTTTCCGTGCCCCATCACCCTGTTCTTAAAATCAATTTGTACGCAAAATGTTGCCTTATTCATTTTTTTCTGTAATGCCCCTTCCATTTTCCGCTGCCATAAATCAGCAGGAAAGAAAGCCATGTTCATTTCATGGCCT
>CAZQBV010000031.1:0-27181 GCA_964592125.1 uncultured Christensenella sp. | reverse complement strand
AACTCCCGTTACCGCCGTGAAAGGGCGATGTCTTAACCGCTTGACCATGGGGCCACATCTATTACTATACTTGCCGCAACTGCCCTTGCCTCGTCCGGATTTTAGTACAGTATTTGTTCGCTTCAAACAAGCTTGCTCGCTTCGTTCTAAATGGTCGGGGTGGAGGGACTCGAACCCCCGGCCCCATGCTCCCAAAGCACGTACGCTACCAAACTGCGCTACACCCCGAAGCATGCTTGTTTATTTGCGACGCTTTATAATATACTTTAAATGAACACGATTGTCAATAGATAAACGATAAAAAAAGAAGTGGATTTTTTCAATCCACTTCTTCAGCGCTTTTTGGGCTCTATACCGGATGCACCATATTGTCTTTATCGTAAATTGTAGAATCCAATTTGTACTTGTTTGCTCTGCGATATTCAAAGAACTTGGGAGCCACCTGTGGGAACATAGCATAGCTTACAATATCCTCTTCCTGCTCCATCAATCCCTTTATCTCTTCGCGATACAAATCCATCTCCGGCTTCAACAGGTCTGCCGGACGAACTGTAATCACTTCATCATCGCCAATGCACTTTTTGCGCACATCCTCGTTCACTTTGCCGGGCAATCTACCATATTCCCCACGCAGCAGCGCCTTAGACTCTTTTGTCACCATTTTGTAGCGTTCCCCACCTATTACATTGAACACGGCCTGAGAACCGACAATTTGGCTTGTGGGAGTTACCAGAGGCGGATAACCAAAGTCTTCCCTTACACGGGGCACTTCTTCCAGCACCTGCATAAATTTATCCGATGCGCCTGCATCCCGAAGTTGACTGATTAGGTTGGATAACATACCTCCCGGCACTTGGTATACCAATGTGTTGATATCCACACCCAATACCTTTGGGTCTAGGAATCCATCTTTTTTAAGCCGCGCTGCCACCTTTTTAAAATGCTCCGCAGCAACTACCAGCTTCTTCAGGTCAATACCAGTGTCATACTCTGTTCCGCGCAACGTAGCCACAAGAGATTCTGTAGTAGGCTGTGAGGTACCATTCGCCAGTGGCGATAATGCAGTATCCACAATGTCTGCCCCTGCTTCTATTGCCTTCAAATAGGTCATATCACCTGTGCCACTTGTGTTATGCGTGTGCATATGAATAGGCACATTTACATCCTTTTTAATTGCTTTCACAAGGTCGTAGGCTTCGTATGGAAGCAGTAGGTTTGCCATATCCTTAATTGCAATGGATTTCGCGCCCATACCTTCCAGCTCTTTTGCCAGCTTCACAAAATAGTCAAAATCATGAACCGGGCTGGTGGTATATGAAATTGCTGGCTCACACCAGCCACCATACCTATTTGTAGACTCTATTGCCTGCTGCAGGTTTCTGGTATCATTCAATGCGTCAAATATGCGAATTACATCTATACCATTCTCAATTGCCTTTTTTACAAAGAAATCTACCACATCATCCGCATAGTTTTTGTAGCCCAGAAGATTTTGCCCTCTCAGAAGCATTTGCAGCTTGGTGTTGGGCATTGCTTTTCTCAGCGCACGCAAACGATCCCACGGATCTTCATTCAAAAAACGCAGGCAACTGTCAAACGTAGCGCCGCCCCAGCATTCCAAAGACCAGTACCCCACACTGTCCAACACATCTGCAATGGGCAGCATTTCGGATGTTTTCATACGCGTTGCCGACTGGCTTTGGTGCGCATCTCTCAATATTGTATCTGTTATATTCACTTTTGGCATATTTTACTCCTCTCAGTACTGTCTATATACTATCTTTCTAAAACAGTATATTGTACATGCGGCCTAGCCTGTCATGCACACAAATTATTTTTTAAGCTGCGCCAAATAGCGACAGCAGTACGCCCGCTGCCACAGCCGAGCCAATAACGCCCGCCACATTTGGCCCCATTGCATGCATCAACAGGAAATTGGAGGGATTCTCCGCCTGCCCCACTTTTTGCGACACGCGTGCAGCCATTGGCACCGCGGAAACACCTGCAGAACCAATCAATGGGTTTACCTTGCCCTTGGTAAGCTTGCACATCAGTTTGCCCAAAATCACACCGCCAAACGTGCCAAAGGCGAATGCAACCACGCCCAGTGCAATAATGCCCAAAGTCTCAGGTTTCAAGAATTCCGTGCCCTTTGTTGTGGCCCCTACCGAAACACCCAGGAAGATGGTAACTATATTCATTAGCTCGTTTTCAGCAGTTTTTGCCAAACGATCTACCACCATAGACTCACGCATCAAGTTGCCCAGCATCAGCATACCCACCAATGGAATGGCCGCCGGAACCACCAGTGCCACAAATATGGTAACCGCTATGGGGAAAATAATCTTTTCCCGTTTGGAAACGTGACGTAGCTGATCCATTTTTATCATACGTTCTTTTTTTGTTGTAAATGCCTTCATGATTGGCGGCTGTATTACCGGCACCAAAGACATATAGGTATATGCAGCAATGGCAATTGGCCCCAAGAATTCCGGTGCCAGCTTGGATGTCACATATATGGCCGTTGGTCCATCCGCACCTCCAATAATACCAATAGATGCCGCCACATTCGGTGCAAAGCCTATTAGCAATGCTAGTATAAATGCTAGGAAAATACCCAGCTGTGCAGCTGCTCCCAACAGCAAGCTCTTGGGGTTTGCTATCAGCGGGCCAAAGTCCGTCATTACACCCACGCCAAGGAAGATTAACGAGGGGTATATCCCCAGTTTCACGCCCAAGTACAGCACATCCAGCAAACCCGGGTTGGCCTGCAACGCATTCCAATCCACATGGCCGCTTGCAAAATACGCCGTATGGTAAACTTCCGAAAGCGGCAGATTTACCAGCAGCATACCAAATGCTATGGGCAGTAGCAGCAGTGGTTCATATTTTTTCACAATTGCCAGATACAGCAGCACGCAGGCAATAACTATCATCACCCATCCCTGCCAATTCATCGCGTTCATAAAACCCGTAGATTGAATGAACCCGGCAAGTGTATCACCAAAATTTTTCAATTTTATACCTCCTTATTCATATATTGTGATGTTTGCGCTCCAAAATGGAAAGCAGCTTTGGTTTTTATCCCACCACAACAAGGAGGTCGCCTGTTTGCACGCTTGCGCCAGACGCAACGCCTACAGACTGCACAACACCATCTTCCGGTGCAAGTATTTCGTTTTCCATTTTCATTGCTTCCAGCACCATCAGTGTCTCACCAGACTTCACACTTTGCCCTACCGTTACATTCACACTTAGGATGGTGCCAGGCATAGGTGCATTGATTGCTGTACCATTTGCAGGCGCCGCCGCTGCCGGAGCGGGCACAGGTGCCGCTGCGGGCGCAGCCGGTGCAGGTGCTGCAACAGGCGCAGCTGCGGGTGTAGGTGCCGCTACAGGTGCAGAAACACCGCCAGCCAACTCTTCCACTTCTACTTCATAGGAATTACCATTCACTTTAATTTGAAATTTACGCATTATACTTCCTCCGATTAAAACTTATTAAATATTTGAGAGTTTCTACCCGCTTTACCCCAAGCAGATTCACTTTCTATTCTTCTATACGAACGCACTACAAGACCTGTCGTATTTTCCACATCACCAGTTAGGTAACACGCAGCTGCTGCCGTCAGTACCGCAATTAATTCACTATCGTTATTTTGCTGTACTACCGATGCTACAGGGGCAACTGGTGCCGCCGAGGCCGATGGAGCCATAGTTGGAACAGTTCTTGTTTCTGCCGCTTTCTTTTTTTTATCACCCAGCATTGCAGACAGCGCCATAATGATGAAAATAATCAGTGCCAACGCCACAAAAACAACCAGCAAACCAAGTCCTGTGGTTTGAAAGCCCAGCGCCAATTTGTCCGATACACTCATGTCTAGATTCATTCCGGCACCCCTTCCTATAGCGGCAATATATTATGCTTTTTAGCCAGCTTGCACTCACGCTTGGAAGAACACATCTCCAGCGCAGCAACCAGAAGTTGCCTTGTCATTGCCGGGTCTATTACATCGTCCACAACGCCCTGCTCGGCAGCCTGCCACGGGTTGGCGTATTCATCCATATACTTTTGAATCATTTCTTGCTTGGCTTTTACGCCGTCATCCGCTTTGGCTATTTCATCTTCATACATCACTATTGCACCAGCTTCCGCGGGTAGTGATGTAATTACAGCTTCTGGCCAAGCATATACCATGTCCGCACCAATGGATTTGGGACACATCATAGCAAAACCATCGCCAACAGCCTTTCCAGTTATCACATTCAGCAGTGGCACACCCGCTTCCGCATAGGAAGCAATCAAGCGTGCAAAGTTTGCAATATTCATTGGTTTTTTATTTTCTATGGGCGAACCTTCGCAGTTGGTAAAAGTAATAATGGGAATGTTATATGCATCCAATAGAGAAATAAATCGCGATGCCTTCCTAGCCGCATGTCCTTCTATGGTTGCATCCGCACCATTGGCCACAAAACCCACAGTTATTCCATTCAGCCTTCCAAACATGGTAACAATACCAGGAGAATAGTATTTCTGATATTCCAGTACGTCTCCATTGTCCGCAACTGCGGCAATCAATGCTTTGGGGTCGTATGCAAACTGCTCTCCCACCGTAGAAAGCTGACGGTTTAAGTCGTCATCACCCATTTGATAAGGGCTTTCTTCCAGATTGTTTAGTGGCAGAAATGTCAACAGCTTTTTCACCTGCGCAAAACATTCTTCCTCGCTGGGTGCCATAAACTGCGATACCCCGGTCAGTTCATTGTGCGCCTTTGCCTGAAACGCTGTATTCACGTCAATGTCATCACCTAGTTTGGATGCATAGATTTGAGGCCCATGTAAAGCAACCATGGATATCTTGTCTATTGTAAAACAAAAATCCATTGTAGCAGCAATATACGCAGCTGTTCCTATGCAGTGGCCTCCCACTATGGCCATTGTGGGAATCACGCCGGAAATATCATTCAGTTTTTTTAGGATACCCGCATAGCTGTCTATTGCAGCCATTCCCTCCGCAATTCTAGCGCCATCAGAATCCAGCATGCCAATTACCGGCACACCATTCTTGGCAGCCATATCCAGCGTCTTTACTATTTTTTTTGCATGGGCTGCAGAAAGCGAACCCGACAGCACAGTGTAGTCCTGTGCAAATACAAAAACAGGACGATTGTCCATTGTGCCATAGCCACACACAACGCCCTCCCCCATTTCACTTGCAGCCTCAAAGCCGGGCGTTACAAGGGTGCGCCGGATAAACTTGTCTATTTCAACAAAGCTTGCATTATCCAGCAATGCTGAAATACGCTCCCGAGCGGTTTTTTTGCCCGCCTTGTGTTGAGCATCAATCCGCTCTTGCCCACCGGCCAAAAGAGCTTCTTCATTCTTTTGTCTCAACTCTTCCAGTTTGCTCATTCGTATACCTCCAGAATAAAATTATGTGAAATCGTGCTAAAAACCCCTAAAATTCGTGCTACCCTATGCCAAACCCGCAATTATCTATGCTTTTCGATAAATAATATCGCGAGCTGTCTCGAATTTTCGTTTCTTTGGGATATTTAATTCAAAATCTATCCCAATTTATATAGTTCCACATAGCCACCTTGCATTCCTGCAAGAATGTGTATATTTTTTCACAATTTTTTTCATATGTCTAACAAACGAGCAATTGCCTCATCCAAATGCTTACTTATACTTCAAAAACAACCTGTCATTTTTTTGCCGCATTGTAGGCGACGATAGAAAAAACATTTTAGATTTTTCTATCAGTGTTGCATATTAAAGTTTCTTCAAATAAACAATCTCTTCCTCTGTCAAATGCCTGTATGTTCCTCGTTTCAGGTTGCCCAGCTTTATATCTCCCAGTCCCACCCGTTTCAAATACCGTACATTCTTGCCAATCACCTCAAACATACGGCGTACCTGTCTATTTTTTCCTTCACGCAATATACAAAGCACCTCACTACGCGTAGGAGATACCGACAGTATTTTAAATACAGCAGGCGCCGTTTTTTGCCCATCGTCTAAAGTTACGCCCCGTTCCAGCTTCTCTATCTCTTCTTCTGTGATATCCGATTCTATCACGGCCAAATATTTCTTATCAATATTGTGTTTGGGATGCGTCAGTCTGTTGGCAAGGTCGCCATCATTGGTCAACAACAGCAAGCCCTCCGTGGTATAATCCAGCCTGCCCACGGGGTAAAGCCGAACTCTAATATCTTGCACAAAGCGCATTACCGTGGGTCTGCCCCGTTCATCTTTGCAGGTGCTCACACAACCCGCTGGTTTGTGCAGCATAATATATACCTTTTCACTTTCACTTTGTTGTTTTACCGGATGGCCCATATAGCGCACTTTATCCTTTAACGGATCCACAAGAAAGCCAGGCTCGCGAACGGTAGTGCCATTCACTTCCACCCTGCCCTGCGCAATATATTCCTCGCACTTCCTGCGCGATGCAACACCAGCACCTGCCAAAAATTTTTGTAATCTCATTTCTATCCCTCCACCGCCTGCTATATGGCGGCCTATCTTCTCGCTACAATATAGGTTTAGACCAGTGGCTCTGTTTCCATCATTTCCTCTGCCCCTATTATATCAACTTCATCTTGAACTTCGAGCTCCAACTCCAGTTGGGGCAATTCCTCTAAAGAGGATATTCCAAAGTGTCGCAAAAACTCCTCCGTAGTTGCCAGCAACGCTGGTCTTCCCAGCACATCCTTTCTGCCCGCTTCCCGTATCAGCCCCCGCTCAAACAGTGCCGAAACCGCATAGTTGGATTGTACCCCCCTAATGTCGCTAATTTCCGAACGTGTCACCGGCTGGCGGTATGCAATTATGCTAAGTGTTTCCAGCATAGAATTGGTTAGTGCCTCATTGATAGGTGGTGCAAATAAGGTCTTAATATAATTTGCGTATCTTGCATTTGTGCAAAGTTGTATTTTGCTTTCTATACGCTTTATCAATATGCCACTTTGCTGCTTGCAAAGCTCGGCCTCCAGTTCTCGTACCACTTCATCAATTACAAAGCCATCCTGCCCGGTAATCTCTGCAAAAACATCCACTTCCACAGCCTCTCCCGCTACAAAAAGCGAAGACATGATGATACCTGCAATTTCTTTTTTATCCAAACTCCACCACCTCCGCAACATATTGCAAAGAGATATCTTGAAATGAGGAACGCTGTCGTATAGAGACCACACGCGTGTGCCACAGCTCCAGCAAGGCCAGAAAAGTAACAGCAATTTCCATACTGCTGGCGCTTTCTTCAAACAACATAAAAAAAGACATCGTTCCCTGCCTTTTCAACCGATCCAATATCTTCTTTTTTTGTATGCGTACACTAAAGGAATCCCTCCGAATGTCTACCCGCTCGTTTCCCTCATTCACACTGTCTTTCTTCTTTTTTATCAGAGACATAAATGCTTGATACAATGCATCCGTATCTGCATCCAGCAACACAAAATCTTGCTCACCTTCAAACAGCTCCTCCGGCAATTTATAAAAATGATCCACTGCATTGCCTTCCAGCACGGCCAGTTTGCGGCTGGCCTCTTTGTATATTTTGTAGGCACGCAGTCTGTTTATCAGCTCTTCTTCAGGGTCAATATAGTCTTCGTCATTTGCATCCTCATCCCGCTTTACCGGAAGCAAAGAGCGAGATTTTATGTAAAGCAAAGTGGCCGCCATATTCAAAAAATCACTGGCACGATCCATATCCACTTCCCCTATTTCTTCCATATACAAAAGATACTGCTCTGTAATTTCGGATACAAAAATTTCCTGCAGCTCAATTTTGGCCTTTTGTATTAAATGCAACAACAAATCCAGCGGCCCTTCAAACTGAGCTAATTTTATAATTGGAACAACAGCATTTTTAGAATCCATAGCCAAATATTGCCCGTAAAATCCCATTCCACTGCGGGGCAAACAAACCGAAAAAGTTGTCATAGCCCGTTATAATCCAGTACATAAAAAAGTTGAGCAAAAAGCCAATCACTCCAGTAATAAGCAGTGCAATAATAATAATAAAACCATAGCGGTTCAGTGCTGCTACCGCTTTATAGCTCTTCTTCGCGGGTATATTACTTACCAAGTGAAAGCCGTCCAACGGTGGAACAGGCAAAAGGTTAAAAATGGCCAGTGTGATATTCAGTGATACCATAGGCATTACAATACGAATCACAACTTCATTGGTTAACCCCAATCCCAAGGAAAAGAAAAGGATGCCTGCCGCAATAAACGAAAGTATAAAGTTGGAGATAATCCCCGCCAACGATACCAGCGTATCATCTCTACGCGGATTTTTAAAGTTTCGTGAATTTACAGGGACAGGCTTTGCCCAACCAAACCTAAAAAAAATCAAACAAATTGTACCCACAGGATCCAAATGTTTTGTTGGATCCAGTGTCATTCTTCCTAAATTGCGCGCAGTTGGATCTCCACATTTATATGCCACAAAAGCATGTGCCGCTTCATGTATCGAAAGTGCCAACAGAACCGCTGGCAGGCTGTACAGCACACCCAGCCAATATTGCGGGTTAGACCATTGAGTAAACATTCCCATTATCCATTCATCCTCATAAAATTTATTGCTTTATTCTAGCACGAATTAACCAATGGGTCAACGGAGTACCCCTGCACATGGCAGCACTTTGAAAATATGGTAGTATTACGTCTCCATGTGCCATAAACCAGCAGTTTTTCGCATTATGCTTTCTTAATGAAACCATCTGCCAGCAATGTCATTCTACCACTCACTTTTTCTCCTGCCTCCAGCACTTCTTCACTGGTAAGCGCATGTTTTGCAACACCTGCCGCCAAATTACTAATGCATGATACAGCCGCCACATCCACTTTCGCATGAGAGCATGCCACCACTTCATGCACTGTAGACATACCCACGGCATCTCCTCCCAGAACACGCAATGCACGAATTTCCGCAGGTGTTTCGTATGAAGGGCCTGTCATATAGGCATATATGCCGTTTTGTAATGCCAGCCCATTCTCATCCGCAACATCTTGCAAAATACCATTCAATCGTTTGGAATAGGCAAAAGACATATCTGGAAAACGCACACCCAGCTCCTCCAAATTGGAGCCTGTCAAAGCATTGTAGGAAGAAAAATTAATATGGTCGTTAATTAACATCAAGTCTCCCGCTTGAAATGCCATGTTTATTCCGCCTGCGGCATTGGTTAACAGCACTTGCTTTACGCCCAGTAGTATCAGTACTCGCAATGGAATCACCGTTTCAGCAGCCGAATAACCTTCGTAGCAGTGGAATCTACCCGACAAAAGTGCCACCTTTTTTCCAAATTTGTCTCCAAAGGTCAGCTTGCCGGCATGCCCCGGCGCAGTAGCCAATGGAAACCCGGGAATTTCCGCATACTCAAATTCCACTTCTTTGTGGATTGTATCCGCATAGGCTCCCAATCCCGATCCCAGAACAATTGCCATTTCTGGGCAGAAATCTGTTCTGCTTGCTATGTAATTTTTTGCAGTCATTATCCTATTTGTCATTTTTTTGCTCCTTCTGTGATATTATGTTCTAAAATAAGCCGATCTGCAACCGCTGCTATAAATTCCCCATTGGTTGGCTTGCCAGTTTTCGCGTTCACGGAATAGCCAAAGCAGTTATAAAATTCCTGTGTATCTGCACGCATCACAGACGATTCTATTGCATGCCTAATATTTCTTTCTATCAGTGCAGGGTTGGTAGAAAAGTGCCCCGCCAAGCGTTTATATATTTTTTCATTTAGGGAATTTATCGCAGCAAAATCATAATATGTTATCATAATCGCTTCTCGCAATAGAATATACCCTTTCACATTTGGCGGCACCCCCAATTCCTTTAAAGTGTTGGAAATTTTCAAACGCACAAAGGACTCCCCTTCCACAAACGGGTCCGTTCCGTCCCGTTGTTTTTTGTGGAATTCCGCCAATTCTTTCATTCTTTCTACAAAGGATTTTTGGTGAAATGGTTTTATAAACAAATAATCCACTTTTAAGTCAAATGCCTTTTTCACAATATACTGTTCATGTACAGAAGTAATCATAATTTTTATAATATCATCAAGCAGCAATTCTTCCAAAACGGAAAGGCCATCTCTACGAGGCAAAATGGCTTCAATAAAAAACAAATCCGGTCTAAATTTGTTATATTTTTCCAGTGCCGTAGCCCCATCAAAACAATACTCTACCTCTCCAAGCAAGTCTCCCATCATATCAATAATCTGCTGTATATAAAGACTGCTTGGGTCTACAATTAGGGTTCTTTTAAACATTGCCAATTCATGTCACTCCCAGTTTGGATGGTTCGTCATTTGCTACCTGTTAAAGTTTTCCCTTTATTGCTCTGGCATTGGCCAGCAGCTCTCCTGCATAGTTCATAGCATTTTGAGAATGTATACCTCCACTTAAGCGGGCAATTTCTTCCAGAACCGCTTCCTCCTCCAAGTGCTTTATTTCTGTATTTGTGCTGTTTTTACTGCTCTCTTTGCTAATCAAGAAGCTGCGGTCTGCCATTGCCGCTATTTGAGCAAGGTGTGTAACACAAATCACCTGCCTATTCTTTGCAATAGATGCCATTTTTTCGGCTACAACATGCGCCATTTTTCCACTAATGCCTGTATCAATCTCATCAAAAATCATTGTAGATATCTGGTCTGTCTCCGCAGTAATGTTCTTAAATGCCAGCATAATGCGTGAAACTTCCCCACCTGAAGCCGTTTTGCTAAGCGGCTTTAAAGGCTCTCCCACATTTGTAGATATATAAAATTCTACAGAGTCCAAACCATTGTGCGTATACACCGCATCTTCTGGGGAAGGCAGCACCGCAAACTTGGCTTCAAAGCAGGCACCTTTCATTCCCAGTTCTTCTAATTCATTTATAACCAACTTAGACAGCCTAACCCCCTCTTTTTTACGTAATTTGGATAATTTGGCAAACAATTCATACAGGGTGCTTCTGGTTTCTTGTGCTTCGGCATGAAGCGAGGCATGTATTTCGTCCGAATGCGCCAGTCTGTCCAGTTTTTGCCGTGCATCCTCAGCAAAGGCAATCAATTCAAGCTCATCCGAAACGCCATATTTGCGCTTCAACGTATTGATATACTCTATTCGTTCCTCCACTTCATTTTGGCGGTCTGCATCAAACACCACCGCCCCCATGCTTGCACCAATATCATGCGCCACTTCTTCCAACGCATAATACCCCTCTTCCAGCCGTGCTGCCAGCGCCTCATATTCTGTACCAAATTGTGCCAGCTGCAATACACTGTCTACACAGCCTTTCACCATAGAAAGTGCACTTAGTCCACTCTCATCCCCTTCATAAAGCGCATTGTAACTATAGCCCAGTTTCTCCATAATATGCTGTGCATTGCTCAGTATATTCCGTTCTTGCACCAGCTCTTCCAGCTCCCCTTCGTGAAGCGCTGCACCCTCAAGTTCGGTAATCTGGAATTGCAGCAAATCCATGCTCTGCTTGCGTTCTGTCTCATCTCCCCCCAGAGATGCTATTTCTTTCTCCGTGCTTCTCAGTTTTTGCAGCAACGCCGCCGCCGATTCCTTTAGCTTTTCAATCGGCTTGCCACCAAACGAATCTATTAATCGCAAATGATTCACTGAATACAGCAGGCTTTGATGTTCATGTTGCCCCACCAAATCTACCACATGATCCATAAGTCCTTTGAGGGTAGATAGATTCACAATACTGCCATTCACCCTGCAAACATTTTTACCGGAAAGCGAAATGTCTCTGGCTATTACCAATTCCTCTTCTGGCCGAATACCATACTCTTCAAACACAGAAGCAAGCACTTTCGCATCCACAAAAAGCAGTGCTTCTACACGCGCACTGTCCTTGCCTCGCCGAATCAGCTCCCTATCTGCACGTTCGCCCAGCACCAGGTTCATAGAATCTACAATAATAGATTTCCCTGCCCCGGTTTCGCCCGTCAGAATATTCAAGCCCTCTGAAAACTCTATCTCTAGCTTGTCAATTAAAGCAATATTTTCTACTGTAAGGCTGTGTATCATTTCACACTACTCATCTATTCAATAAATTCAAAAATTTTCCCGCTATCTCACCCGAAGCGGATACAGAAGCCGTTGCAATGAAAATGGTATTGTCTCCGGCAATGGTGCCCAATATGCCATCTAGGTTCAACCCATCTATCACTTCCGCCGCAGCATTCGCGCTGCCGGATAAGGTTTTAATCACCACCAGATTCACAGCAAATTCCACAGAAACAACAGTATCTCTAAAGATACGCATTAGCACGTCTATATCCTTAGAATCCTGTTTTTTGTTTGCGGAATATTTATAAACACCCGAAGCAGACTGTATTTTTACAAGCTTCAGTTCTTTAATATCACGAGAAATGGTGGCTTGCGTCACACGAAATCCACTGTTTACAAGCGCTTCCACCAGCTCCTCCTGCGTTTCAATATCATGCTGAGAAATAATTTCCAGTATCTTATTCTGCCGTTTGCTTTTCATCCCTTCCACCCCTGTTTTATTTGATATAGCTGCTCCACTGCGCCAGCTTGGATTTTAGTTGCGGAAAAAACGTATCCGCACTCATTCTAATAAATTTTGCCTTTTGCTCTGTAAACTGAATTTTTACAATGTCATTCTTCTTCAGGCTTATTTCCTGTTGTCCATCCACAGAAAGCACAATGCCTGCAGGGCAGTTGGTAGGGCACACCTCCACCACATCGGTACACCGGGTTACTATGCTTCGGGCATACAGCGAGTGTGGGCAAATGGGTGTAATCACAATACACTGCATATTGGGCGCTACTATAGGCCCGCCTGCCGAAAGAGAATACGCAGTAGACCCCGTAGGGGTTGCTACCACTAGGCCGTCTCCATTGTAGTTTTCGGCCAGTGTATGATTTACATATAAATCCATCTGCATCATTTTTGTGTGGTTTTCCCGCACAATCGCAAAATCATTCAATGCATAAAGCGTTTTTCCATGCGAGGGCACTTTCGCTTCCAACATCATGCGTTCGTCTATAATATAGGAACCTTCCTTCACTCGCTGAATAAAACTTCCCACGTCTTCAATGTTAATCTCGCTCATAAAGCCCAATCTGCCAAAGTTGATACCTGCCAGATAAATGCCATATTTCACATATTTGTGTGCAGCATGCAAAATTGTTCCATCGCCACCCAAAATCAGCAAAACATCGCAATGCTTTGCGTCTTCATACTCGCTTATCCCCAGTATGCTCGCCGTTTCGGAATCGTAACATATTTCACATTCCGCTGCTTCCAGCGTACAAACCAGCGTTTTTGTGGCTTCCAGCCCTAAATCTTTCTCTGGGTTTGCAAATATACCAAATTTCAATCTCCACTCCCCTACCAAACAAGCATGTTCTATGCTCTCATCCAATATTTGTGCACTTCATTCTTGGATATTGGATTTTTGCATTACTATGCATATTATATCTTATTATTATGCATATATACAAGACAGAAAAATATTTTATAGGTTACTATGCGCCATTCCCACTACAGTTTTCACCAATTCAATCGCAATTGGCTCCTCTTTGCATATGAAATACCGTGCCAAATACTCTATATTTCCATTCGGTCCTTTTACTGGCGAATGGGTTAAGTTTGTCATAACCAATCCACACTCTGCCGCCTGTCTCTTCACAGTTTCTATCACTTCTATGTGCACTTCGGGCAATTTTACTACACCTTTTTTGCCCACTTTATCCTTACCCGCTTCGAATTGCGGCTTTATTAAAGTTACCACTTCCATATCCTCACTGCCCAGTTTCAGAATTGCAGGGAAAAGTAATGCCAACGAAATAAAGGATACATCTACACTTACAAAATCAACTTTCCGCGGGAATGCCTCTAGGTATCTGGCATTGGTACGCTCATGAAGCTCCACCCGCTCATCATTCCTCAGCCCCCAGTCAAACTGGCCATAGCCCACATCCACAGCATACACAAAGTTTGCACCATTTTTCAGCATACAGTCTGTAAATCCGCCAGTGGAAGCACCTATATCCGCACAAATTTTCCCCTGCAACTGAATGGCAAACTCTTGCAATGCCCGCTCCAGCTTTAACCCACCTCTGCTTACATAGGGGCAGGCATCCTTCTTTATCTCTATTACAACATCTTCTTCATACTGTTGGGAAGGCTGCTTCACCTGTGTACCATCCACACGAACATTTCCGGCAATCACCTGCACCTTTGCCTTTTCACGGCTTTTTGCATATCCCCTATCTACCAGCAGCATATCTATGCGTTTTTTCATGCCTTTTTGCCCTTCGGCTTCCTACCTTTAAAATTTAAAAAATGAACGATGGAACCAATTGCCAGCACAATATCTTTGCTTTTTTTAAATGCAATGTTTTTTCCCCATGCCTTGCCCGCTACCGTAAATCCAGCAATCAAGGCCGAAACAGTGATAGAAACTACCAAGTCGGATAGCCCCGCATTGAATGCCAGTGCTTTCAACGCAATTGCCGCACCCGCCGCACCACTTACAATACCACAAATATCACCAATTACGTCATTGCAAAAGTTGGATACAATATCCGCATTTTTCAACATTTTAAGCGCATAATGCGCTTTTTTGTTCTTCTTCGCAGACATCGCCACAAAGGGTTCGTGGCTGGCATTTGCAAAAGCCACTCCCACCAGATCAAACACAATGCCGACAAAAATAATACATGCCAAAACTGCTACGGCCGCCAGCAACGAAAGGTTAGAAATAAAATATTCCACCGCTACAGAAACGCCTGCCGAGATAATTAAAGTAATAAAGAATATTTTTATAATCCAATGTTTGATTACTTTCATATTTGATTGCTTTCATGTTTGCTCAATGATTATAGCCAGTCTGCCGTTAAAAATTCACTTCCCACTGCTAAATATCCTCTATCCAATCCTAGAAATGCTTTTCATATATTGTACAAATCTCCAGATAGAAACATCACAAACAAAACCGATATTATTGCCACTGCCTAAAATAATTAAAAAACACAACATATTTAGAATAAAATAGGCATTGGTATAAGTATACCCCACCCAGTATCGCCCGAGCAGGGATTCCATTCATAAAATGGTGGTGACAATATGGGTAGACCTTGCAGTTTTTGGTCCAGAAGGATTTCCCTACAGGCTACTCCACGTCGCCGTAAGAGCGGTTACCCTTTAAAGCCTGCAAAACCGTGTTGCCAGCAGTTTGCCTGGATTGCCTTTTTAACCACACTATAATCCCCATACTGCCTGAAATACAGTCTAGGAGCTTTCCTCAACAGCACAATTCCGGTTTCTAGTCTTTTTTGCCAACATGGTTTTTTACCAAGAATACTGCTTGCCCGTACGCAGCTCACAGTTTCACTTAAAAGCATTTCCTCCATGCCAACTCAAGACAGGCTACACTGTACACAGCATTGAACCGCATAACAGGTTTAATCCTGCACAGTAGATGGGTTTTGCGGCAAGCCGCAACGCCACTTACACCACCAATACAGGTCTCCACGAAAGCTGGGTCCACGCCCGTATGCCCTTACGGATCGCCCTTCTTTCTTAACTTCCAGCACCAGCTCCCAACTGGGCGTCAGCAGCCAGCACCAGAAACTTCATCGATGTGCCCTTTACGGATTTTTAGGCCCGTCTTCAAAACCGGCAGTACCGACTAGAATACTGCACCACCTAAGCGCATTCGCGCAAACTCTTACTTTCTTTCTATATCTTATCTATCGTTACACTATTCTCCAATAAGTTAGACGTAGTCTTATTATAACACCGAACGCCCCTTTTTAAAATCCTTTTCCTCTTTTTCACCTGTTGCCATATTTTTTTCTTGCTTAAACCACTATGCTGCATTGTGTTTTGATAATGTATCATTGTGAAGTTTTACAAAAAAATCCCGCTGTAATTTAGAATAGCGAGATTTTTTTACTCAATCAAATATTCTGGCAACTTTTCCGGCTTGCAATCAATTACAACCCTTGGAACATAATATCATTTACAATGCCTTCCAAATGTTCTTGCCGTCCACTCTTGTTCGTAGAAACTTCACCCAGTTGCAAGGCATATTCGGCCAAAGATTCCACACTGGCTTTTCCCAATACAATCTCTTTGCCAATCCCTGTCTCGTAGCTAGCATAGCGCTCCGCAACAAATTCATCTATACGCCCATCTTCTATGATTGCCGCTGCCACTTTCAGCCCCAGCGCAAACGTATCCATACCTGCAATATAGCCATAGAACAGATCTTCTGGCGTATAGGAACCCCTTCGCACTTTTGCATCGAAGTTTAGCCCGCCTTTGGTAAAGCCGCCTGCCTTTATAATTTCGTACATGGCGAAGGCCGCATCATACACATTGGTCGGGAATTGGTCTGTATCCCATCCCAGCAATACATCGCCCATATTCGCATCAATAGAACCAAATACACCATTGTCCCTTGCTACACGAATCTCGTGCTGGAATGTATGCTGTGCCAAGGTTGCATGGTTTGCTTCCAGGTTCAGTTTCATATCCTGATCCAAATTGTATTTACGCAAAAAAGCTAGGCAAGATGCCGCATCAAAATCGTATTGATGCTTGGTAGGCTCCTTCGGTTTGGGTTCAATGTAGAACAAACCTTCAAAGCCTTTGCTTCTTGCATAATCAATTTGCATACGCAGGAACCGAGCTAGGTTGTCCTGCTCCAATGACATATTTGTGTTCAAAAGAGTTTCGTACCCTTCACGTCCGCCCCAGAAGGTATAGCCTCCGCCCCCCAGCTTTATGGTTGTGTCTATAGCTGTTTTCACCTGCGCTGTTGCAAATGCGTATACATCTGCATTGGGCGATGTAGCAGCACCATGCATATAGCGCGGATTTCCAAATAAGTTTGCCGTGCCCCACAGCAGCTTAATGCCCGTTTTGTTCATCAAATTCAATACATAGTCGGAAATTTTTTCAATATTCTTATTGCCTTCCTCCAATGTTTTGCCCTGCGGAGCCATATCGTAATCATGAAAACAAAAAAGCTCAATTCCCAGTTTGCCCATAAATTCAAATGCAGCATCTGCCTTGGCAAACGCAATGTCCATTGGATCCGTTTTTCCATATGCTGTATTTCTGGATCCCACACCAAACATATCCGAAATTTCACTGGAAAATGTGTGCCAATAAGAAGCTGCAAACCGCAACTGTTCTTTCATTGTTTTCCCTAGCACCATCTTTTCCGGGTCGTAGTGTTTGAATGCAAGAGGATTTTTGGATTTTGCACCTTCATATTCAATTTTTGGTATGCCTCTAAAATACTCTGTCATTATTGCTCCCTTCGTCGTCTGTTTGCTCTTCTGCTAATTCCGGTTTATTAATACGCTTTCACTTTCTTGCCAGATACAGAGCGCTTTTTCGATACTACATCTATCACCACTGCCGCCAGCAACACCAGCCCTTTTACAGCCTTCTGCCAGTTAGAGTCCACGCCCATAATAGACATTCCATTGTTTAAAACACCCACGAACAAAGCACCAATTACTGTACCGGCAATGGTACCTATGCCGCCATAGGCGGAAGCTCCGCCAATAAAACAGGCACCAATTGCATCCAGTTCGTACCCATCACCCATGGATGGCGATGCCGAGTTGAAACGAGCCACACACATTAGCGCTGCAACCGCTGCCAAAAAGCTCATATTGGCATACGCACCAAACAACACTTTGTTTGTGTTAATACCCGAAAGCTTGGCTGCTTTTTCATTTCCACCCATTGCATATAAATAACGCCCCGAAACAGTCTTAGAGGTATAATAACTATAAACCAAAACAATGACCGTAATCAAAATTAGCACCATGGGAATGCCCTTGTTTTGCCCCAGAAGATACATTATTAACAATATAACAGCACAGAATACTGCCATTTTGCCAGCAAACAAACCCATGGGTTCTGCATCGTATCCCTTTTTAATTCTTTTGGCTCTGCTAAGAGATTGCATTGCAACCAAAACAGCACAAATGACAGCGCCAATCACCATTGTAATCAAAAGAACTTCGCCCTGAGAAGGGATAAAGCTTGTGAAGTAGCGTAAAAATTCTGGAGGGAATGGCGATATGGTTAGCCCATTCAACACAATTAAGGCAAGTCCTCTAAACAGCAACATACCCGCCAATGTTACAATAAAGGCGGGAATTCGCATATACGCAATCCAAAATCCCTGCCAGGCTCCTATTCCCAAACCGGCAATCAAACATATTATAATTGCCAAATACACATTCATATGCATATTTACAATCAATGTTCCGGCAATAGCGCCTACCAACGCCACTACCGAACCTACAGAAAGGTCTATATTACCGCCTGTCAGAATACATAGCAGCATGCCACACGCCAAAACAATTACATAGCCATTTTGCGCAATGATATTGGTTATATTTGTGGGAGCAAATAAAGAACCCTTTCCGTTTGAAACAATCAAAATCTGGAAAAATACCATTACCATAATCAATGCCAGCAGCATTGTATTTTTTTTAAAAAGCCCCTTTATCATATTCATAGTTACACTTCCTCTCAATTCCCAGACTGGATAATGCAGGACATAATGCTTTCCTGGCTTGCTTCCTCATTGCTAAGTTCCCCAACAATCCTGCCTTCATTCATCACATAAATCCTATCACACATGCCCAGAACCTCTGGCAGTTCCGAAGAAATAAATACAACCGATTTCCCTTCGGCTACCAGTTCATTAATAATGCCATATATCTCGTACTTTGCACCCACATCTATTCCGCGCGTTGGCTCATCCAGTATCAAAATATCCGCATCTGCAAACATCCACTTACTCAGCAATACCTTTTGCTGGTTTCCACCCGAAAGATTGCCCACATGCTGCTCTACACCAGTACATTTTATATGCATTCGTTCCACATACTGTTTGGCCGCTTCTATTTCCATATCCGCATCTATCACACTTCTATGGCTCACCTTGTTCATTTTAGCAAGTGTAATGTTCTGCTTGATAGGCATATCCAACACCAGGCCACTTTCCTTCCTGTCTTCTGTCACATATGCCAGCTTGTGATTAATTGCATCCCGCGAGTTATGCAGGTGTACTTCTTGTCCATTCAAAAGCAAACTGCCACTGATGCCCGTACCGTAACTTTTTCCAAAAATACTCATGGCAAGCTCTGTACGGCCAGCACCCATCAGCCCGCTAACCCCCACCACTTCTCCGCTACGCACATTCATACTCACGTCATCACATACTTTGCGTTCGCTGTAAAGTGGATGGTACACCGTCCAATCCTTTACTTCCATATTAATTTCGCCTATATTGGGCTGGCGTTTGGGAAAACGATCGGTAAGCTCTCTTCCCACCATTCCCTTAATAATGCGCGGCTCATTAAATGTTTCTTGCTTCTCATTCAGTGTCTCTATTGTCGCGCCATCCCTAATAATTGTAATTTGGTCGGCAACATATGCCACTTCGTTCAATTTATGAGATATAATAATAGATGTCATCCCATCTTGTTTGAATTTTAACAAAAGATCCAGAAGTTTTTTTGAATCCTGTTCGTTTAAAGAAGCTGTGGGCTCATCCAATATCAGCAACCTTACATTTTTCGCCAATGCCTTGGCAATTTCCACCAGTTGTTGTTTGCCCACGCCAATGTCTTTTATCAAAACACGTGATGATTCCTTCAGACCCACCATTTTTAAATATTCATCTGCTTTGTTGTATGTTTCATCCCAGTCAATTTTTGCTTTTTTTCCACGCTCGTTTCCTAAAAACATGTTCTCGCCAATGGTCATGTAGGGAACCAGTGCCAGTTCCTGATGAATAATCACTATCCCCTTTGTTTCACTGTCGTTAATTGATTGAAACTTGCACAAATCTCCATCATAGATAATATCTCCATCGTATGTTCCAAATGGATAGATTCCACTTAGCACATTCATCAAAGTGGATTTTCCTGCGCCGTTTTCACCTACCAACGCATGTATTTCCCCCTCAACCACTTGCAGATTTACGTTATCCAATGCCCTTACGCCCGGAAATTCTTTGACGATATTTTTCATTTCTAATAACGTTTTTTCCACGTAAACCCTCCTTTGGAAATGAGGCGGAAAAATAAATTTCCGCCTGTTCCTATTCCATTTCCTATTTCATCTTTACCAAAATCCAGTTTTGTTCGTCGTTCGTTTTACATTCCAATATCCGCAGCTTGATAATATCCACTGTCTATCAATACCGTCTGAATATCGTCTTTTGTTACAACCATAGGATCACACAGGTATGTGGGTATTATGCCAGTACCATTGTCGTATGTTTCCGTATCGTTCACTTCGGGAGATGTGCCCTTCAATATAGAATCCACCATTGTTACAACACGCTCTGCAAGCAAACGTGTGTCTTTAAATACAGACATGCTTTGTGTACCTGCAATCATATTCATTACAGATGTTTTGTCACAATCCTGTCCGGTTAAAACTGGGAAGTTTTCGCCTGTATATCCCGCTGCAACCAATGCGTTTGTAACGCCGTTCGCAACCGAGTCATTGGAAGAAAGAACTGCATCCAGTTTTGTTCCGTCCGGGCCATAGTTGTTGGACGAAATTAAGTTCTCCATACGCTTTTGAGATTCTTCTGTGCTCCAATTTGGCGTAGCACACTGTTCTTTTGTGGTCTGTCCCGAGGGAACTACCAGTTTGCCTTCATCAATAAAGGGCTGCAGAACATCCATTGCGCCGCCCCAGAAGAAGTTTACGTTGTTGTCATCAGGCGCTCCTGTAAACAGTTCAATGTTAAACGGGCCTGCTGCATTGTCCAAATCCAGAGCATCTTTTATAAAGTTTCCCTGCAACTGACCAACTTTATAGTTGTCAAATGTTGCATAGTAGGAAACCGCTTCGCTGTTCATAATCAAGCGGTCATACGCAACCACCGGAATAGACTTTTCTTTTGCAGTTTTCAAAACTTCAGTAAGAGCTGATCCATCAATTGGGGCTATCACCAGCACTTCACATCCGCCAGTAATCATGTTTTCTAGGTTGCTTACCTGCGTGGGTATATCATTGTCCCCAGCAAATTGCAAATCCACTACATAGCCTGCCGCTTCCAGCTGCTGCTTCATGTTTGCGCCATCCTGATTCCATCTTTGCAAGCTTTGTGTGGGCATAGATACACCAATTTTCTGCCCAGCACCTGCTGCAGGTGCTTCTGCTGGCGCTTCTGCCGGCTCTTCCGCAGCTGGCGCTTCCGTCGCCGTTTCTGCTGGCGCTTCTGTTGCAGCCTCTGCCGGTGTTTCTGCTGCAGGTGCTTCACTTGCCGGAGCTGTGGTTGCTGGCGCGCATGCCGCTAGCGAAACTACCATCAAAACCGCCATTACTACCAATAGTATTTTTTTCATGTTTTCCTCCTAGATTTTTTTTATTGATTGGCAAGCCTGTTCAGCCCACTCCATCTCAATCATATCTTTAGATTTTTCTTCAGATTTTTTATCTTAAAAACTGCACACTTTTTTGTTTGATTGTTGTGTCGTAAATCAAAGTATTTTATACCAATTCCGATTTGAAACATTTGTTTCAAATCACGCGCAATATGCGCGACTCGAAAAATAGTTTTTTATTTTTCGAGTGGGAATGTCGTTCAATAGTGATTCCATCCAAAATGCAGAGCATTTTGGAACTGCCGTATGGCAGTGATAGAAATATCGCTTTTGCGATATTTTTATCTGGGACCAGTATTAATAGTAAAACACTTCCATTTTGTTAACAATGGAAGTGTTTGCTTAGATTGTGTAAAATTTTGTTATTAATTCTATTTTATATACTCTCAGGTAATTATTTGCTCACCCCAAGTCAATTATCGCAAAAAAATCCTATTCAGAAATCCCTGTTTTGTAGACCTCTTCTCTCAAATGAAAGCCATCCGCTATCACTGTTTGTTCCATATTTTCTTTGGTAACCGCCTTTACCGCTATTGTTTTATAGGGCACTTCATATGTGCCGTCATTTATGCTTTCTGTTACATTGGTGGGTTCTCCATTTGCCAATCTTTTGCATAGATCTACTGCACCGGCCACTAGGTCTTTTATGGGCTTATAAATGGTTACCGCCTGTTGGCCTTGCACCACTCTTCGGCATGCCACTAGGTCCGCATCTTGACCCGATACCTGCACACCATTAATTTGCGCTTCCGAAAGCGCATTGCTTACTCCCCACGCAATGGAGTCGTTGGCCACCACCACCGCATCAATCTTATCCCCATATTGCTGTATCGTTTCCACCATAAAATCATAGGCCGTTTCGCGCAGCCAATGCGGTACAGATGTCTCTGCCAAAACAGTAATATCTCCATTCACAATAGAATCGTGTAGCACATCATAAATACCCCTGCGAATATCTGCACAGTTGCTATCATTGGGGTCGCCATTCACAATCACATAGCCGCCTTTGGGCACGTTTTTTATCAATTCTCTTGTCATCAACGCCCCCACCTGATAGTTATCAAAAGTGACATATGCATCCACGTTGGCATCAAAAATCAATCTGTCGTAGGCAATTACCGGTATATTCTTCTGTTGCGCTAGTTCGGCACACTTTATGCAATCTTTGCTGTTATTTGGGGCTATCAAAAGAACATCTATGCCTTGTTCTATCATTTCTTTTACTTGCCGCACCTGTGTTTCTGTGTCCCCATTTGCATTTGTCACAATCACATCTATTCCTTCATCCCGTGCTTTCGAAAGCAGAATTTCCCTGTCACGCACCCAGCGGTCTTCCATCAACGATCCCATGGAAAATCCTATGGTCAGCTTGCCATCGTCTGTTGGCACCACCTCTTGCTTTGGCTTTTCGCTGCAAGAAAACATCATAGCAGTCAATAAAAAAATGAAAAAAATCAGTATGCTCTTTTTCACAACGTCACTCCTTTTTATCGTTTTCTGTACTCTACTGGGCTTTCTCCCGTTGCTTTCTTGAAGGCTTTGGAAAAGTAATTGGGATCGTTAAATCCTACCATATATGCAATCTCTTTTACAGAAAGCCCCTCCATAAGCAACAATTTTTTGGATTTTTCTATCCGTATCTTTGTAAGAAAATCTATAAAGCTAGTGCCCGTCTCTTGTTTAAACAATCTGCTAAAATAATACTGGCTTAGGTTTGCGTTATTTGCAACATCTTCCAATGTAATTGTTTCCGCATAATGCTCTATAATATAGGTCTTCGCTTTTTCTGTCAGATTATCCAATGATTTATGATGATCCTTTGTTAAGAAATCTGCATTTTGGGCAATCACCATTCCCATGGTTTCTATCAACTCATCCACCGTTTCAGTGCTCAGTATTTTATTTATGCTGCTACGGCTATGGTCTACAGGAATGTTCTTGCTTCTCCCAATTTCCAGTTCCAACTCCACAATGGCATTGCGCATCTCATGAAATGGCGTTTTTTTCTCTACTTCAAACGCAAGCATCTTTTCGTATTCTCGTAAAATAATCAATGGGTCTTCTTTATCCAGATGCTGTAATACGTATTTTTGCAAGTATTCTCTGTAGGTATCCACTGTTTTGGGTTCTATCTCGTTGGCATTCACCGCATCCAGTACAGGCCCATACATACCCGCGTACAAATCATCTCGCAGAATATGTATCGCTTTTTTCGCTTCATCAAAGGATTGCCCCGCTTTGCTTACCGTGTTATACCAGTTTCCCGCTCCACAAATCAGCTCCACTCCCTTTTGTCTTGCATATTCAATAAACTTAGTTGCCAGCTTTTCTGCTTCTGTTTTTGGGGTTTGTCCATCGCTATCACAAAATACATATAGCACAATTTCTCTATTTCGTAGTTGTTCCATAATAAAATGGCAAGAATGTTTCAACCTTTGTTTAAAATCATAATAGTCCGGCATCTTTTCTTTGCTGTTCCTGCTGCTGAACAATAGAACATAGCCGCCCACATCATGAAAACCCAGCAAAGCGCATGTGTTTTTCAGCTCCACCGCTTCCTCCTCCCGCAAAGCAAGGGTTTCGCAAAACGTCCTTTCTAAAACAGGAATGCTCATCAACAAACGTTCTTGCTGCTCCAGCCTTTTTTGCTTTTCATGAGAGCTTGTCTTAATCTCCTCCACAATATGTTCCAGCACTTCTGTCAATCTGGTCTCTGTTACGGGCTTCACCAGGTATTCAATTACCCCTAAGGATAACGCCTCCTGCGCATAGCTAAAATAGTCAAATGCACTTAAAATGACAAACGTAATGTCACTCTGGCTTTCTTTCAATTTTTTAATTGCTTCCAACCCGTTAATTCCCGGCATGTCAATATCCATAATCATAATATCAGGGTGGAACTCTGCAGCAGTTTCTATTGCCATTTTCCCAGACCGGCAGCTACGTATGGCAAACACGCCGGGAAAGTTCCGTTTCACCATAACCACTACAGATTCTACTGCAATCGGTTCGTCATCTACCACCATCAATTTATACATGTTTCAGCCCTTCTCGTGTTTGGCATTGTACGGCAGCTTCAATATCACATTCGTACGCCCACCACCGCAAATAATATTCATCACATCTTTGGTTCCAAAGTATAGGCGAAGTCTTCTCAGCACATTTCCTATTCCAATATTCGTTGTATGGCCTTTTCGGTTTGCTTTTTGAGATTCATCATATGTTTCATCCATAATTTCCGTCACTTTTTCCATGGGAATTGGGGGGCCAGTGTTGGATATATTCACGTTCACACTGGTAGCAGTATTGGTAACCGAAACCCTTATTTCTCCACCATTTTCCTGCTTGCTTATTCCATGAATATAGGCATTTTCCACCAAAGGCTGCAGAATTAAGGGCGGCATTTTCAGCTTGCGTTCCCGCTCTCCCTCCGGCATATCCACCCGAAATTTCAAAACATCTCCAAAACGTGTTGCCAAAAGCAACAAATAGTCTTGTGCGTTTTGTAGTTCCTCTTCCAGGGTTACATCCATGTCCATAGAGCGCAGGTTGTAGCGGAACACCGATGCCGTATTTTCTAAATAGTCACAAGTTACCTGATCCCCTTGCAGCATTGCTATTTTGGCACCTATGTTAATGGTGTTGAAAATAAAGTGTGGGTTCATTTGGTATTGCAGTGCATGCAGTTCCGCCTCTCTCAAAGAAGATTCCATTTTCAAACTATCTATTTCTGCTTTTGCCAGCTTTTTTTCCAGCTGTTGGTGCTCTTGTATTTCGTCCACATGCTTTTGCACATTTTTTGCCATCTGACCAAATGTGCTATAAAGCGAATGCATCTCTAGGCTAGAGTTGTTTTCCTCTATGTGCAGGGTATAGTCACCTTCCGAAATCAGTTTTGCATAATTAGCAAGCTGAGAAATAGGTTTTGTAATTTGATATCCAAATAAAAATGTGCCCATCACTGCAATGGTTAACACCAGCAAAAGCATCATATTATTCAGCATGTTGTTTTTTTCTATGGCATCTTCCAATGCATTGTATCGCGCTGCATTATTCCTTAGGTCTTCACTCATTATTTGCTGCACATAGCTTTCAATATATGCATTTTCTTTGGCTACTTGTTCCGCGCCTTTCATATACTTATCTACATTTTCATTTCTTTTATCAAAAACTGTATCATCCAGTCCTTTCAAATAACGCTCCACCATAGAAGTCAGATTTTTTATTTTTATGCCTCGTTCGGTATAGCCTTCTGCTTTTTTCAAGCTTTGGTTCAGCGTGCTCACCATATTGCTGCTGTCATAAAATTTCGCAAGATCCTCACTGTTTCTGGTAAACAAATATACCTCCATGTCTTCCTGCACCGTTTTTATTTGATCATAAATTACAGTAAGCTGCTGGCTCAACAACATCAACTGCCTTGTCTCGCTAAACAACTGGCGGAAGGAAACAGAATTATAGGTTCCTGCCAAAAAAATCAAAAGTATAATGAACAGGATGAAAATAATTAGCTTAGTTCTGTACGCAAATTTTTTTTTCATCATGGCATCAGCTTTCTCCCTGCATAAAGTCATCCAAATTGGATTGATCCACTTTATCCGATAAAGGGTTGATGCAATCACTTACTTGCTCTCCATCCATTACACCCACCAACTGGGTTACCGTCTCATAGCCTATTGCATAGGCATCTGGCAAAACACAGCCAAAAATCACACCACGCTTTATATACTCCAACGTTTGTGGCATTGCCCCATACCCCACCATCTTCATATCGCCTACATACTCTTCATCTACCAATATCTGTGCAATTGCCGGTGTGCTTTTTTCATCCAAACAAATAATTACGTTTGCAGTGTCCACATATTCAGACAGTTTTTTGCTAAATTGTTCGCTATCAAAAACAGTGGAATCTATGGTTATTACATCCATCATCTCAAAACCAGCCTCTTCTTTTCCCCCTTCAATAATGCCCTGTACCAAAGTACTTTGCTTTTGCAAGTCGCTATCTTGAATCAATTTATTTAGCACCACAATGGCGTGCGTAGATCCATCTGTTGCATCTGTTGCCAATTCACCTGCTTTCACACCGGTTTCAAAATAATTGGATCCCACTGTAGGCACTTCGGGTATGGCAAACGTTCCGCTCTCATACGTTATCACATCTAGGCCTGCTTTCTTGGCTTGTTGAATGATCTCGCTGGATCTGCGAATGTCTACTGCCTGCACTGCAATGCCATCCACACCTGCATAGTTTGCCATTTCCACTTTTTTTTCTAAATCATCTGCATCTCTTTGCACAATAGGAACAAACTCCACATAGGTAGCCAGTAAGTTACCAGCCTCCTGTGCACCGCGTTTAAAGTCTTTCCAAAACAACAATTCATTTTCTGGGCAAGCTACTTGTATATGTTTTTCAAAAACGATTTTGGGGGTGTTTTCCACACCCACGCCAGATATCTGAAAAAGCATTACAATCAAAGTTATGGCAATTCCTACCGCAGCAAAAATAATTACATTAAATGCTTTACGAACACTATTATTTCGTTTGGAAGTCTTTATTTTGCTTTTCGTTTCCATAATATTACTATACAGTATGATTTTTAAAATGCAATATATAATTTATGTGATACTCATCCCAAACGCACTTCGCGCTATTACAAAGTATCCCTTGCGGATAAAAATGCAAGCATTTTTCAATAGAATTGGTATAATACTAATCTCTAATAGAAATCGTTGCAAAAGCAATGATTTCTA
>CAZQBV010000030.1:0-27658 GCA_964592125.1 uncultured Christensenella sp. | reverse complement strand
AAGCCTCTCTTCCGATGTTACAATATCCATTTGGGTTTTTTTCGTGGTAATTCTGATGGTATTCTTCGGCAGGGTAGTAATTTCTAAGTGGCTCTATACATGCGCTGATGATACATAAATTTTTCATTTGAATTTCTTGCGCATAGCGAACTATTATCTCCCTGTCCCTCAAATCGTGAAAGAAAATTCCCAATCTATATTGTGGATTGGTGTTGTGCTTTTTAGGGTGCAACAAAGAGGAACTAATTGCCTTGTAATATAGTTCCAATACGCCTGTAAGGGGCAGTTCCTTTTCGTCGTACCGTACTCGTACCACCTCTGCAAAGCCTGTTTGACCTGTGCATACCTCCACATAACTGGGGTGCATTACATTTCCATTGGCAAAACCAGCCTGTGTTTTCATTACTCCGGCCACACAATTAAAATACCTTTGCAAGTCCCAAAAGCTTCCGCCTGCTAGATAAAGCTCCTTCATTTTACTACCTCCCGTCTTGAGATGACATTATATATAGTGCTTCTATTACTTATATAACCCTGTGAAAGAAATGCAAGCAATTTTTCGTATTTTTAGACAAAAATAAATTTGTTTGATATAATAAAAAATAAAATCGTAACTGTTATTGTCGGGTGAAATGCCGGAATTGTTATTTTTCTGAAAAAAAGGGGTATAGATGATGGGAAAAAGGCTGATTACTATAGGTACAATTGTTGTGGCCATGGTTTTTATGCTGAGTGTGGTATCTTTTGCTGCTCCCTATAAAGTGACTGTAGTAGTAGAACCGGCAGATGGAGGAACTGTGGAAGGGGCTGGAGAATATGCGGAAGGCAAAAATGCAACGCTTATAGCAACCCCAAATGAAGGTTTTACTTTTGCAGGATGGTACAAAGAGGATGGCACCACATCTGTTTCTGCCGATTCGGAATTACACTACGACTTAGAAGTATCCCGTACATATGTTGCTAAATTTGAAAAAGCGTTGAATGTGGGTGTAATTGCAGAACCTGCAGAGGGGGGAAGTGTGTCGCAAAGCGGAAGTGGCAATTATATTTTGGATGATGCGGTTACGCTAACGGCAATCTCCAACGAAGGCTATTCTTTTTTAGGATGGTTTGATGCATCCTCGCCTGCAAACGCAGTAAGTACCGATTCGGTATATACATTTAATGTAACGCAGCCCATGTCCTTCATTGCCAAGTTTGCAGCACAGTTTAGGCTGGATGTGAATGTATGGCCAGAGGAAGGTGGCACTGTGAAAGGGGCAGGCAAGTTTGCCGGGGGCAGCATTGTAATGCTGGAAGCCACACCAAACAAAGACTACCGCTTTCTGGGCTGGTTTTCGCCAGCCGAGCCGGATAAAGTGATTAGCAAAGATGAAAAATACACCTTCAATTTGGATAGTGACCTTACATACACTGCGAAATTTGGACGTTCGTACCAGTATATATGGACATGGGTTATACTGATTGGTGCAATTGGTGCTGTGGGCACTATTGCGCTTATGGTTTTGCTAAGGCATATGAGAACAATAAAGCGCAGCAATGTACGCCCCAATTCCAAGAAGGATACACAAAGCACCATGTTCTTTAGGAATAGGGATAAGAAAAAATAATTGAGAAAAGCGCAGTAGTTGTTAAAATGAATAAGTACCGGACAGCAACAATCTATCCGGTACTTATTTTTTTGCCTAACCCTGCGAAACTTTCGGGTGGTACAATTCTGCTGCCCGATTTAAAATAAAGTCAATCAAATCTTGCGTCATATGCAGGAAGCCGCCAAAACCATTTATCAAGCAACTGCTTTTATTTTACGGTCGTGCACCACATCGCCATTGCGGAAAATGTTGACTAACAAACCTAAGACCATGCATTCATAAATGCTAAGCGATGGTCTCAAATGAAATGCATTTGGCATCAGCCCTACTGCATTCAACAATCCCAACACTGTTGGTATTGCCAATGTTGTCCAGCACATTAGGGAAAGTGTTCGCCCCAGCACGCTTCTCTGGCGAATGCACAGTTTGAATAGATAAATAGAAAACCCTGCAATAACAGCCACAATGGCCAAGAATGGCAGCCAGCCCACCAAATAAATAACACGCGTTATATCATTATCCACAAAGTAAGGAACTTTGCCGTTATTGCCCAACCAAATGGTGTCTTGTATCATCTGCCTCACATCATTCATAGGCGAATGCCCAGTTTGAGCATAGGAATTAATAAATGTACTATGATACTGTTGCACAAAATTGGAGTAGAGCAAGAACAATACCATGAACACAACTGATGGGATTAAAATAATGATCAAAGCTTTCTTTTTATTTATGTTGAAAAATCCGTTGCAAACACAGATCACAAGCATTGCCACACTGCTTAAAACAAACACAACAAAGCTTTCGGTGATTGCCCACACGCGCCATGAGCCGTAATATCGAAAATAGAGGAATAAAAAATAACCAATGCATGGCAACACCACGAACAAAATGCCGCACAGTATAAATTTGCCGAATCCGCCACCACGCATACTAAATAGCATTAGTAATGACGCAAATGGCAGCAATCCAATGGCAATCGCTTCTACCCGCCAGAACATATTTACTCCGGCGCTTGCCAACACAAGGCATGCTGCCAAGGTAAAAAATAGTATCTTTGGTATTTTTGCGTAATAGGTAAAATCAATTAGGCAAAAAGGCAGTGTGAACACCAAATAAAATGCAATCGATGAAAAAAACATTACTACCGAATCCCTCCAGTATCCTGTGCGATAGAGCAAAACCGACAGGAGGCAACTGCACACTATGATTGCCAGCATACCCAAAAGAGCCTTCCAATTCATGTGAGGACGATAGGAGTGATCCAATAGTGTGCCTACATCTACTGCATTGCCCATTTCGGTAAGGGCATCTTTGGTTGCGGTTTCATAGTCTTGACCGTTGCGAATAAATGTATCGCGTTGATCCAGAATATGTGTTTCTAGCTCGTCTGCAACTGTTGAATGCGCCTTTTTCCATCGGATCTGGGCACATACGGTTTTTATGTATTCTTGTATGCTATCAAGCTTGTTCACAATGTGCACCACCTTTCAACATATGGGAAATGGCTGAAGAAAATTCATGCCACTCTTTTTTTTTGCTCTCCAGCAATCCGCGGCCATCATGAGTCAGTTTATAGTACTTCCGTGTTCGCCCATGCCCCTCGCAGTCATAAGATTGCAACATTCCTTTCACCTCAAGATCGTGCAGCAATGGGTATAGAGTTCCCGCTTTTAGGGAAAAGACATTATTGGATTGTTCTGAAAGTTGTTCAATCATTTCATAGCCATACATATCTTTTGTTTCCAATAGTTTTAAGATAAGCATGGTGGTGCTTCCACTCAGCAAGCTTCTATCTATAGACATCATTTCCACCTCCATATACTATCGACTGTCGATACAAAGAGTATATATCGATGGTCGATAGTGTGTCAAGATGTATTTGTAGAACACAGATATCTATAAAAAACCATTGCTATGCGTTGTATCGTATAGCAATGGTTTTGGTTTATACAAGCTGTTCTTCTGTGTTCCAGTGGCGAAAGCCCGATGGTTCGGGCAATTAGCCTTGTGATACTTTTTGGCGGTACGATTCTGCTTCCCAATTTAAAATAAAGTCAATCAAATCATCCGTCATATGCAGGAAGCCGCCAAAGCTTTCCGCATAAATGGCAACATCGATAGCATCCATAAACAAAAGTTTGGCATTTTCCAGTTCCTTTTGTGAGGGAGCAACAATAAAGGCGCCCACATTGCGTATGCAAATAACTTTGGGTAAATATCCATTGTCGCGTACAAACAATTCAAATACTTGGCTAAGCTCGTCCAGACGTTCTATATACATAAACTTTGCCTTGCAATAAACTATGTGATCGGGCGTAAAAGAACTGGATAGCGGAATGAAATCATCAGGGCTTTTTAAGAGTTCCAGCAGTTGCTCGCTTACCAAAAACTCTACCATCATTTCTGTGGAATACAAAGCCTTAATTTGTGTGGTGATTTCTGAAACTTGATCTTGATTGTAGCCGATTGCAGTGCAGTTTGGCTTTCTTTGCACTTGTCCGGAAAAAGCCGCCATCACTCGTTTCATAATAGCATCAATCTCTTCCACTGTATTGGCCGCTACAAAAATGCCGTGGTTTTGCAGCAATAATACCTGTACATCTTTTCCGGTAGTTGCCTTGTGCGCAGTTAGTCTATCGCTGCATTCTTTGGAAAGGGCATAGCCCGGGCGGGTAAGTGGCACCCATACAAAATCATCCTGAAGCAGCCTTTTTGCATCCTCATAGCCATTTATGCTGCAGGTAACGCCGTTTACCAGCGCAGGATGCACATGAAGCACATAACTAAAAGGAAACATGTTGTGAAGGGGTGTTTCCACGCTGGGGCGTTTGCTGCCATTGCCGGGCAACCGGGCATCCATCAAGTCGGCCAAAGCGGCAGCCTCCCGTTCTTTATCGCCAGTGGGGTAGTTGGCAGAAATCATGGCAGTAAGCTTGGCTCTGTCCATACTAACAAAGCCATCTTCTTTGATGGTGGCAAGGCTGCTGCCAGAGCCCTTTATGTACATTACTTCATCCTCTTTGTAGGATGTATTCCCGCCACCTGCAAGAACATATTCCGGATTGGAACCATACCGATTGGACATTTCCACTAATTTTTCCAGCATAACTATTTCCTCCTGCGTATTGATTGAATGATTGATTGGATAAAAGTATTTGTTTCTCTTCTACATTGTAGCGGCAAAACGATGTAAAAAGCAAGCGCTACAAAATATATGTGAACAAAAAAGCAGTATTTTTTGCAAAATATAATCCTTTGGTAGCGATTATCCACTATATGTACTATAATATGGTATAGATAATAACCAAATTGAAATTCAAGTGAAGGCTTAATAAAAAAATGCAAAGGATGGTTGGTAAATGAGTAGGGTATTGGCATTTGATATGGGTGCTTCCAGTGGTCGCGCCATGCTGGGTGAGTATGATGGTGGAAAAATTAAAATTACGGAGTTGCACAGGTTTTCTAACGACCCTGTGCAGATAGCGGAAACGCTGTATTGGGATACACTGAGGTTGGTGTATAATATTAAAAAGGGAATTACTGCGGCAGTGCATTCCGGCGGGTTTGACTCCATTGGTGTAGACACCTGGGGGGTGGATTTTGGCCTGATAGGCTATGATGGACAAATGGTGGGAAACCCTGTTCATTATCGTGATAACAGGACAGATGAGTATGGCGATTTTATAGTACCGCAAAATGATTTGTATATGAAAACGGGTATACAGCATATGCAAATTAATACAGTGTTCCAGCTAGATTACCTAGTGCGTAAAAAACCGGAATTGCTGGAGGCCACAAAAAAGCTTTTGTTCACACCGGATTTGATGAATTATTTTTTATGTGGTGAAATGAAAGCAGAATACACCATCGCTTCTTCCTCTGCATTGATGGATGCAAAAAAACGTGACTGGGATTGGGAAATAATAGACAAGGCAGGTATACCAAGGCACATATTCTGTGACATTGTGATGCCGGGAACTGTGTGTGGTCAGCTTACGCAGGAATTGCAGGAAGAGCTATCTGCACCGGCTGCCAAAGTCATTTGCATTACTTCGCACGATACGGCCTCTGCGGTGGCCAGCGTACCCACGCAGGAGAAGGACTTTATTTACATTAGCTCGGGCACGTGGAGCTTGCTGGGAACAGAAGTTCCAGAGCCCATTATCAATGAAAAGGCGCTGGCATACAACTTTACAAATGAGGGCGGCTTTGGCGGCAGCATCCGTTTTCTGAAAAATATTATGGGCACATGGTTGATTCAGGAATCCAGACGGCAGTGGATGCGGGAAGGTAAGGAATATTCCTTTGGCGAGCTGGAAAGTATGGCAAAAGAGAGCAAACCTTTCCGGTGTTTTATCGATGTGGATCATCCGGATTTTATAAAGGCGGGGAACATGCCAGAGCGTGTAAAAAGACACTGCCGTGAGTCTGGCCAGTATGTGCCGCAAACTCCTGGGGAAGTGGTGCGTTGCATAGATGAAAGCCTTGCGCTAAAGTACAAATATGCTATACTATGTATCCGGGATTGTACTGGTGCAGCGTATCAAACAGTGAACATTGTGGGAGGCGGCGTAAACAGCAAATTGTTGTGCCAAATGACGGCGGACGCCAGCGGCATGAAGGTTACGGCAGGCCCTTCGGAAGCTACCGTATATGGCAATGTAGGCGTGCAGCTAATGGCACAGGGGGTGCTGAAAGACATAGCCCATGTGCGTGAAGTAGTGGCAAGTTCTGTACAGCTGGATGTATACGAACCACAGGATACTGAAAAATGGGACGAGGCTTACAATGTGTTTAAAAACATTGTACATATTTGAGGGTTTGAGGAATGGATATGAAAGAGCAACTAGTAAAACAATTAAATGCACAGGCCAAAGAAGAACGCCTGGATGCGCTGCGTCAGCTGAAAGCACTGCTGGATGCAGGTAAGATAGAGAAGCCTGTTACCACGAAAGATACAAACAACCATGTGCACACAACCTATTCATTTTCTGCCTATTCGCCAACTGCGGCGGTATATCAGGCCTATATGAGTGGCCTTAGCACGGTGGGTATTGTGGATCACGACTCTATTTCCGGTGCACGTGAATTTTTGGAAGCGGGGAAAATATTGGGCATTACCACAACGGTGGGGGCGGAGGTGCGCGTTTCCTTTGCAGGTACGCCTATGGAGGGAATAAGGCTAAACAATCCCGACGAGACCACCATAGCGTACATTGCGCTGCATGGTGTGCCGCACAACCAAATAGATGCACTGGACAAGCTTCTGGACAAAATACGCACGCTGCGTAACGAAAGAAATCGGCAACAAGTTGCTAAATTAAATGAAATACTGGCGCCATATTGCATCACGCTGGACTTTGATACCGAAGTGGTGCCCATTTCTATGGCGGCGGAAGGTGGCAGTATCACAGAGCGACACATATTATTTGCATTGGCAAAAAAATTGATAGACAAGTATGGAAAAGGCCAGCCGCTAGTGGAGTTTTTGGAAAAAGATTTAAACATACAAATTACGGATTCTACCCGAAAGATGCTGCTGGATACCGAATTTTATGCCTATGAATACGATGTGTTGAATGTGCTGAAAACAGACCTAGTACCCAAGTTCTTTATTGCGGGAGGTCGCGATAGCCTGCCCATGAAGGAAGTGGTGGACTATGTGCGGAAGCTGGGAATTGTGCCCACATACTGCTATTTGGGAGATGTAGGCGCTTCACCCACGGGAGATAAAAAAGCGCAAAAGTTTGAAGATGAGTATCTGGATGAAATACTGGACGTGGTGAAGCAAAATGGATTTGAGGCGATTGCCTATATGCCATCGCGAAACACTATGGAGCAATTGAAAAGAGTGATGGGAAAATGCAAGGAATATGGCTTTGTGGAAATATCCGGAGAGGATATTAATCAGCCCCGCCAAAGCTTTATTTGCGAGAAACTAAGGGAACCAGAGTTTGCGCATTTGGAAGATAGCACTTGGGCATTGGTGGGGCACGAGATTGCCGCAGAAAAAGACATTCAAGAATGCATTTATTCGGACAAAATAAAAAAGGAGTTCCCGAATATGCAGGATAGAATAGCTCACTTCAAACAGATTGCTATAAATGCGGGAAAAAAATGAGGGAAACCGGATGGCTGTGCCTGCAAGTGTGGCTGCCATAGGGAGGAATTGTTGGATTCGTTAAAAAACAACACAACATGGATCACATTTTTGTGCACAGGAATTGCCGTGGGCTTGTTTGCTTTGGGTTACTATACAGATCCCATTCTTTTGGTGATAGCATCATTATTCATACCTATGGTGTTTGTGTTTCTTTATGCCAAACAAACGGTGTGGACTCTTGTGCTTTGCCTAGTGGGGTTTGGTGCGCTGGTATGGCTTATGGCTGGTATGCGGTATGCAGTAACGTCTGTTGCTTGCATTTTGCCCATAGCATTTTTGACTGGCTATGCAATGAGGCGTAAGACTACGTTCTACTTTACTACTTTGGCTTCCTGCGCCGGTATGCTGGTAGCATTGGGTGTGTTGATACTCTGTGTGTTTGTTTTTTGGCAGGATAGCTTATCTGGCGTGTTGTTAAAGCATGTGGAAGCGCAACTAATTGCGAATCCCGAAACGGCGAAACTGTATTACTTTGTACTGGGTGTGGTACAGGGGGGCGGTACATATGATATTGCATCGCTAAATTTAAGCGAAATTATGGCAGTGCCTGCGCAAACTGCAGTGAATGGTGTAATGCGCAGTGTAACGCCAACAGTGCTCTTGTATTTGCCACAGCTCTGCACATCCACAGTGGCGTTGTTTGGCCTACTAAACTATATAATGCCTCGCTCTGTATTGAAAAAATGGGATATAAGTGTGGGGCATGTGCCCACATTTTCCATGTGGAGCCTGCCGCAACGTTTTGGTACGTGGTCTTTGGTGCTGCTGGTGATTAGCTTTATTGGCGTAATGGCTTCATGGAACAACTTTGATTTGGTTAATTCTATTGTAATGGGCTTTTTAAGCGTAACATATACCATACAGGGCATGGCCTTTGTGGATTGGCTCTTAAAAAAGAAATTGGATTCGCGTGGTGCGCGTGTTGCACTTATTGTAGTAACATTTTTACTGCTAAGCTTGCTGGGAGTAGGAGCACTTTATATGTGGATTGGCTTTTTTGAACAGATTGTAAAGATGCGTAAAAGGGAGCAGATGAATAAAGTATGAAAAAAGGCAGTTATATTCATATTTCTAGAGAGTTTCTGGTGGCGTTGGCGCTAATAGCGGCAGCTGTTTTGGCAACTTTATTGATAGAAAATGGATATAAACGTGTTATTGCTATAAGTGCTGTATTTGCAGCGGCCATTGCATACTTTTCTATCTCCTCTTGGAACAAGCAGAAAATGGTGTATATTGCTGCACAGCTCTCTAAAAAAAGTGCATCCAAGATAGATAAATATATGGACGCAGCTTCCATACCTACAGCTATTACGTTCGAGAATGGGAAGATATGCTGGTACAATCCTTGGTTTTTTCTTTTGGCCGGGTTGCATTGTGAGGGAAGAAATATATACTCTATTTTTCCGGCACTGAACAAGCCGGATAAGGACAGGAAAATAGTGATTGGAGGCAAGGCTTTTTTAAAAGAGGCCATCCGTGTAGAGCTAAATGGTAAAAAGTATGTGATACATCGTTTTGTAGATAAGGAAAATGCGCATCAGTCTTCCGAAATGTCGCGTATGCTAATGCCGGTGGTGTGCCACATACAGATAGACAACTTTAGTGATTTGTTGCGGGGCACAGCGCAGAACAAGCACTTGGAAATAGAGGCAGATATAGAACGCGTGATTGCCAAAAATGCAGATTCAATTCGTGCCATCTATCAGCGCTATGATAGAGAAAACTATATACTGGTATTTGAGCGGCGCTATCTTAGCAGCCTGATGCATAATAAATTTTTGATGCTGGATGAAGTGCGAAAAATAGATACAGGAGTAAATGCACTTAACCCCACATTAAGCGTGGGCGTAGGTGCTGGCGGAAGCCCTGCTGCGGCGAATGAGAATGCGTTGAAGGCGCTGGAAATGGCCTTGGGTCGTGGTGGGGATCAAGCCGTAATGAAAGACGAAAGTGGTTTCCGTTACTTTGGCGGTATACAGCAGGGGCGTGAAACACGGTCTAAAGTAAAGTCGCGTATGTTTGCCAATGCTTTGCGCAACCTAATGGAGCAGTGCGACAGAGTGGTTATTATGGGACATTCTGTACCCGATTTAGATTCCATGGGTGCTGCGCTGGGACTGTTGGCATGCACAAGGCGCATAGGCAGAAAATGCAATATTGTAATGGAAAAGTCCAATGTATCGATAGACGCATTGGTGAATGTGATGAACAAAGATGAAGCGTATGTCGGTGTTTTGGTGACTCCTGTAGAAGCAGAGGCGCTGATTGACACCAAAACCATGCTAATCGTGGTGGATACGCAGATAGCCAGCTTTACTTTGGCACCATGGCTTTACAAAAAAGCATCTACAACGGTGGTGATAGATCATCATGTACGGGGTACCGATCATATAGAAGATGCAACGTTGTTTTTACACGAGCCCTATGCATCGTCTACTGCGGAAATGGTAACGGAAATCATTCAATATTTCTCGGAGCGTATTGTGCTGAAACCACTGGAGGTGGAGGCGCTTTTGGCGGGCATCACTATGGACACCAAAGGATTTTCGTTTAAAACGGGCGTGCGCACATTTGAGGCGGCGTCTTATCTGCGCAGAATGGGTGCAGATACCACCAAAATAAGACATTTGTTCCAGGATGACCTGATTACGTATACTGCACGGGCAAAGGTGGTGGAGAAGGCGCAGATATTGGATGGCGGCATAGCCATTTCCATTTGCCCAGGGGATATAAAAAACCCACAGTTGCTTGCTGCACAGGCTGCAGATGCTTTGATAAGCATACGTGGCATAGGTGTGTCGTTTGTACTTTGCGAGGTGGACCAAGTGGTTATGATATCGGCACGATCCTTGGGAGAAATTAATGTACAGCGCATTCTGGAAAAAATGGGTGGCGGTGGCCATGCAACCATTGCAGGTGCGCAGGTGAAAAATGGAAAAATGGATGAAGTGGTTGAAGAATTGAAAGAAAAAATAAAGGAATACGAAAGTGAGGTAGACTAAATGAAAGTAATACTACTAGAGGATGTGGCCGGAAAAGGGAAGGCCGGTGAAATAGTGAATGTGGCAGGGGGCTATGCTCGGAATTTCTTGTTCCCCAAAAAGCTGGCAAAGGAAGCTACATCGGCAAACCTGAATGCGGCCAAGCAAACACTGGCAGCAGCCAAACATAAGAAGGCTGTGGAAAAGGAAAATGCACAGGAAGTGGCTCAGGAACTGGCAGGTGCAGAAATAAAAATAGCTGCAAAGCGTGGAGATGGTGGCAAGCTATTTGGCGCAGTAACGGCAAAGGAAGTTGCCGATGCTGTGAAAGCGCAATTTGGGTATGAAATTGATAAGAAAAAATTTACTGTGCCGGTGATGAAGGAAATTGGCACCTACGATGCAAGCGTAAAAGTGTATGCGGAAGTGAGTGCAAATATAAAGGTAGTGGTGGTAGATGCCTGAAAAAGCACGGCGGGAAATGCGTGTTCCTCCGAATAATTTTGAAGCGGAACAGTCTATATTGGGTAGTATGTTGCTGAATTCCAGATGCGTGGATGAGGCTTTGGTGTTCCTAAGGCCGGAAGATTTTTATCATCCGCAGCATAGGGATATTTTTGGCGTGATGGCGTATCTAATGGAAAATGGCGTGGCTGTGGATATTGTAACTGTGGCTGAGAGACTGGAGCAAGAGGGCAAAATGCACATTGGCGGCATGGAATATCTTTCTCGCCTAACAGAAACAGTGCCGTCTGTATCCAACATTGGGCACTATATAAAAATTGTTGGGGAAAAATCTTCTCTTCGAAAATTGATAGATGCAAATATGCGTATTTCGGACGAATGCTTTGCAGGCAGCGAAGATGCGGATGTGCTGATTGGCCGCGCAGGTGACGAAATTTATCGCATAGCGGTGAAGGATACCCGCAACGATGTGGTGCATATAAAAGATGCATTAACCGAAAGCTTTGTGAAAATTGGCGAGGCAATGAAATCCAAAGATGGCATGATGGGGCTGGCCACCGGCTTTCCCTTAATGGACAAAATGTTGTCTGGCCTGCAGGGAACACAGTTGATTGTGGTGGCGGGGCGGCCGGGCATGGGTAAGACCAGTTTTGCAATGAATTTGGTAGAACATATCGGCATGGTAAAAAAAGTGCCGTGCCTTGTATTTTCTTTGGAAATGAGCGCTGATCAATTGGCTACAAGGCTGCTTTGCTCGGAAGCGCGCCTAGATTCCCAGCTTACGCGAACGGGCAATATGGGTCAAAAAGAAATAACCCAGCTTGCGGATGCTATGAAGCGACTTTCCTCTGCACCCATCTATATAGATGATTCCGCAACTATAAATGTGACGGAAATGTTGGCAAAGGCACATAGGTTGAAGCGTACCAAGGGATTGGGATTGATTGCCATAGACTATTTGCAGCTGATGCAGGGTACGGGGCGTTCCGAAAGCCGCCAGCAGGAAGTGTCGCAAATGACTCGCTCGCTAAAAGTGATGGCGAAGGAACTGGATATACCAATTATACTGCTTTCTCAGCTGTCGCGTGCCAGCGAAAAGCGGGACAAGCAATCGCGCTATCCCATGCTGTCCGACCTGAGGGAGTCTGGTGCTATCGAGCAGGATGCGGATGTGGTTATTTTCCTGCACAGGGAAAATTACTACCAGAATGATGATTCGGATGGGGAAGTGGACGATACCTCCCGCATTATTATTGCGAAGCAAAGGAATGGCCCTACGGGTAGCATAAAGGTGAAGTGGCAGGGAGAGATAACCAAGTTTGAAGAATTGGACTATATACATGACGAGGAGCCTGAATACTGATGATTACAAATAAATGGATATTGGGCAATGGAGACTATACAGATGCACTAAAGCTGCGCCATCAGGTGTTTGTAGAGGAACAGGGCGTTACGGAGGAACCCGACCCGGATGAACTGGACGCTATGGCTATGCATCTGGTGATTTATGATGAAGAAAAGCCTGTGGCAACCGGTAGGGTATACCACGATGGAAAAAGCTTTTGCCTAGGGCGTATTTGCGTGAAAAATGATGTGCGTGGGCAGGGCATAGGGGATCTTTTGATGAAGCTGTTGATATTAAAAGCGTTTGAATTTAGCCCCAGCGAGGTGAAAATTGGTGCGCAAAAACAAGCAGAAAACTTCTATAAGCGCTACGGCTTCTTTGAAACTGGTGATGCATATATGGAGGTGGGCATACCACATGTACCCATGAGCATTACAAAGGAATCTATGGTATTTCCCAGCAAATGCGGTAAAGAAAAGCATTTCGAAGATTTTTTCGATCGAAAATCAGAACCAATTTAAAAAACCATTTCAATTGAACGACTTTCCGGTTGTAGATTGCCCAAAAGCAAGCGACAACTGGCGCTTTTGCGCAGGAAAGTCGTATTTGTGTAAAGAAAATTAAACAAATATTTTACAAATTGCTCATGTTTTTCTGATAAGTTTGCGATATAATAACATTAGGTCGAAGATGGCATATATTTTCGGGGCAAATGGTGCAGTGCGTGACCCTGCGCGAAGAAACGTTGTTTCGGGAATGGAAATTGTGTTTAAAAATAGACGTGTAATATGTGAGATTTGATTTGAATCTCTTGCAAAGCATAGTTTCTAGGGCTTCTAATGGAAGGTGTGTATTGGTTCGGCCAAGAAAAATAATGGAGAAAGGAGGTATGCCGGTATGATTTACAATGAAAAGAATATGAGGAAAAAGTCCGGCGTGGAAAGGCTGTTTGAGATTTCCAAGAAGGACAACATTGAAAAGGCTATCATAATAGAAAACAACCATGTTTATACCTATGGATACGAAAGGTATAGCAACGATAAGGCTCAATAATTTGAGGTGAAAAAAAGTTATGGTATCAAATTGATTGGCGGTGCTACTTCGGGAGTATCGCCTTTTTGATTGTTTAATATAGTTTTTAAAGCAAAAAAATCTCTCGAAACATGCAATTCGAGAGATTTTTATGTTTTTTGAGAAAATAGGTTATCTGTTTTGTATGTATTCATCCATAGATTGTGCCGCAACCTTGCCCGCACCCATGGCCAAGATAACAGTGGCTGCACCTGTTACTGCATCGCCACCTGCATATACGCCGGGGATGGAGGTTTCTCCAGTTTCTTCATTTGTAATGATACCGCCCCAGGACTGTGTTTCCAGCTCGGGTGTAGTGCTTTTTATTAATGGATTGGGGGATTGCCCTATTGCCACAATTACGGCATCCACATCCAATGTGTATTCGCTACCCTCTACCACAACAGGCCTGCGCCTGCCAGAAGCATCTGGCTCGCCCAGTTCCATTTTCACACAGGTCATGCCCTGCACTGCGCCGGTTTTGTTGTCGCCCAAAATGGCAATGGGGTTGGTAAGTAAATGAAACTGAATGCCTTCTTCTTTGGCATGGTGTACTTCTTCCACACGTGCGGGCATTTCTTTTTCGGAGCGACGGTACACAATATATACCTCGCCAGCACCCAAACGCTTTGCCACACGCGCTGCATCCATCGCCACATTGCCACCGCCAATGACTGCCACCTTGCCATAACGTTTCATAGGGGTGTCATATTCGGGATAAAGATATGCATACATAAGGTTGGAACGGGTTAAAAATTCATTTGCAGAATAGACGTCATTATAGTTTTCACCGGGGATATTCATGAAAGAGGGAAGGCCTGCGCCGCTGCCTATGAAAATTGCCTCGTAGCCCATCTCCTTTAGTTCTTCCAGTGTAAGTATTTTGCCAATTACCATATCCAGCTTAATTTCCACGCCCATTTCTTTCAAAACATTGATTTCCAGATCCACGATTTCCTTGGGCAAACGGAACTGAGGTATGCCATACTTTAGCACACCGCCACTGGTGTGAAAGGCCTCGAATACTGTTACTTCATAGCCTTTTTTAGCTAGGTCGCCAGCGCAGGTTAGCCCGGCGGGGCCGCTGCCAATTACTGCAACCTTGTGGCCGTTTTTCTGGGGCAAATCCTTAATGCCCAAAGCACCTTGGCTGATGGCAAAATCGGCAACAAAGCGCTCCAACCTGCCTATAGCAACAGGTTCGCCTTTTTTGCCACGAACACAGGTTTGCTCACATTGTGTTTCTTGTGGGCAAACCCTGCCACATACGGCAGGCAATCCGTTGGATTCGGTTATTTTTTTATATGCTGCAAGAAAATTGCCTTCTTTAATCTCGTGAATAAACTCTGGGATAGATACATTCACAGGGCAACCAGGCACACAGGGGCGATTTTTACATTCCAAACAACGATTGGCTTCGTTGATGGCTTGTTCCTTTGTGTATCCTGTTGCCACTTCATCAAAGCTGTTTACCCGAACTTCTGGCGCAAGTACTGGCATTTCTGTTTTTTCTAAAGACATATTTCTTTCCATTCCTATTTTTCCTCCGACATTTGTATGAGATTGCAATCCTGCTCGCGTTCTTTCATGCCGTCGTACATGGAAAGCCGCCTCATTGCTGCATCAAAATCCACCTCGTGGCCATCAAAATCTGGGCCATCTATGCAGGCAAATTTTGTTTTGCCTCCTACTTCCAGTCGGCAGCCACCGCACATACCAGTGCCATCTATCATAACTGGATTCATGCTAACCAGCGTTTTAATGCCGTGCTCTTTTGTAAGCAAGGATACAAATTTCATCATGGGAATGGGGCCTATTGCTACTACCAAATCATATTTCACACCGCTTTCAATGCGCTGTTTTAGCATATCCGTTACAAAACCATGTGTGCCATAGCTCCCATCATCGGTGGTAATAAAAAGGTTATCTGAAACGGCCTTCATGTCATCTTCTAGTATAACGATATCCTTGGTGCGAAATCCTGCAATCATATCTACAGAAACACCCATGCCGTGCAATGTTTTTGCTTGGGGAAGCGCAATGGCACAACCCAAGCCACCGCCTACCACTGCCGCTTTCTTTATACTGGTGTCGAAATGTGAAGCTGTTCCCAGCGGTCCAACCACATCGGTAATGTTGTCCCCAACATTTAGAATGCCCAGTTGCTTTGTGGATTTACCAACCTGTGCAAATATGATGGTAATAGTCCCCTTGTCGCGGTCGTAACCAGCAATTGTCAATGGAAAACGCTCGCCCTTATCATGTGTGCGGAGTACAACAAATTGGCCGCTTTGCGCTTTTTTGGCAATCAAAGGCGCATCTATTACCATTTTGATAATATCATTGGCCAGAACTTCCTTTTCGATGATTTTAAACATTCTAAGCTTCTCCCTCAAATTGGATATTTTCAATAGTTCTATATTACCCAATATACTGTTTGTTTGCAAATAGTATTTGCGGATTTATCGTTTTATCACCGAAACGATAAGGGCATAAAACAGCTAAATGAACTATGTTCATAAAATACTATGAATTACAGAAAAGATGCAGTATAATGAATAATAAGGCAAAATTATTACGCGGGGGTGGGGGCACATGCCAAAGGTTATTTCCAATGTGAGTCAAAAAATAATGGAGGCTGCACTCAAAATTTATCGTGAAGAAGGCTTTGAGAATATTTCCATGCGGAAAATTGCGCAGGAAAGCGGGCTGGCTGTGGGTACGGTATACAACCGTTTTGAAAACAAGCAGGATCTTTTGGCACAGATTTTGGCAAGTGATATTGAAATGATTAAAACAACAATGATGGAAACAGTATTTGGGAAAGAACCGGAAGATGCGCTGTGTGACCTAATTTATGCCTTTGTGGAAAATATGATGAATGAATCCAGAAGTATAATTAGATATATGCTAGACAATCAATCCCGCAGGGATTTTGTAGAACAAATCCTTTATGGTGCATCCAACCAAATTAAGCAGTTGGTAGAGGAATTGCTTTGCCGCGTTTATTGCAAATACAATAAGGCGCTCTCGGAAGAGGAATCTTTTCTGTTGGCGGAAATGGCGCTTTCTATGCTGCAGTCGGCAGCGCATGCGGGTGTAGGGGATTGCCGCATGCGGGCAGAGCTGGTGTGTGGGCTGTTGTTGTCCAACGCAAGGGAAGAGCAAACCACGGGGGCGCAAGAGTATGCGTAGTGTTTCGTATTTTAGGTGGCAGAGGCTGTGGAAATAGGTGTGTATACTCTTGTTGCAAGTTCTTTATCCATAAACAATATGCCAACTTCCGAATTGCCAGCAGCTTTTAAGCGCTGTATCAAATCATTGGCATTTTCTTCCTCTTCTACTTGCTCATTTACAAACCATTGCAAAAAATGTATGGTTTTATAGTCACGCTCTTCTTGTGCCGTATCCATTAGCTTGTATATCATGGATGTAACAAACTGCTCGTGAGCCAAGGTTTTTTTGCAAATGTCCAGAGGGCTTTCAAAGTTTACTTTGGGCGCTTCTATGGGCAAATAATCCACCTTCACACCCACTCGGTTTAGATAGTTGATAGTAAGAAGGGCGTGATCGAGCTCCTCTTTTGCTTGAATACCAAACCAGTTGGCGAAACCATTCAAGTTTTTGGAAGTAAACCATGTGGACATAGACAAATAAAAATAAGCTGAAAAAAATTCATGATTTACTTGTTCATTTAACTGTAGTGTTATTTTTTTACTAATCATTCGAATACACCTCATTTTGAATCCTATAAAATAGTACGTTATTTTATACATAACACAAAACATCGGTGTAAAACATAATTCAACTTACAAAAAAAACACTACCCCCAGAAAGTGCCGGAGGGGGTAGTGGGGAAGATCAATTGCCGTTCTTTATTTTAGGGGCAGATGCAGTGTGGTACACAGTGGAGCCTGCGGGAACGGAATTGGTAAGCCAAACATTACCGCCAATGATGCTGTTTTTACCTATGGTGGTGGTTCCCCCAAGAATGGTGGCACCTGCATAAATAATTACATTGTCTTCTATGTTTGGGTGTCGCTTTACACCTTTTATGGGGTTGCCATCATGATCTAAATCAAAACTTTTTGCCCCCAGTGTTACACCTTGATACACCTTTACATGTTCGCCAATGGTGCAAGTTTCTCCAATTACTACGCCTGTGCCATGGTCTATAAAAAAATACTTGCCAATTGTTGCACCGGGGTTGATATCTATACCAGTTTTACTGTGTGCATATTCTGTCATCATGCGTGGCAACAGGGGAATATCCATCTCATACAGCTCGTGCGCAAGCCGAAAGATGCTAATGGCCTCAAAGCCGGGGTAAGAAAGCAACACTTCTTCGTGAGACATAGCGGCGGGATCGCCCAAATAGGCGGCCTCTATATCCGTATGCAACATTTGAGCAACATGGGACAGCCGCTTCATATACCTACAGGTAATTTGGTGTGCGGACTCCCTGCATTGGTCACACTCGTGCTTGTTTTCCGCATCCAGATGGCAGCGGTTTACCAGCACCTCGGCAATCATACAATCCAGCAATACCGCGGCATTCTTCAGCCGTGCGGCAGCAGCGGGGATGATCTGTTCTTTTTTGTGTATTTGCGTATCGTATATATTGGGGAACATGGCGCTTCTAATATCACCAATCAAAGCGGCAACCTTAGCCTTCATCCCAAAACCACTTATGGTATCTCCCGAAATATAAGTTTCGTTAATGCGAATTAATTCCTCTGCGGACTTCAGTGTATCGAATTCCAGCCAGTTACAGTTCTTGTTCATTATATCCTCCAGCCTTCATGTAGCGAATATTTAAAAAAATGAGTATGAATGAAGTATACAATCATTATATTCTTTAGTATAATAAACGTCAAATACAGTTTAGAAGCAGTTGTCCACATCGAAGGAAAGGAGCAACGATTATGCCAGTTATTATTAACACCGATTTACCAGCAGCTAGAATTTTGGCACAGGAGGGCATATTCGTTATGCCTATGGAGCGTGCAGCTGTACAAGACATTCGACCGCTGCGCATAGCAATTTTAAATATTATGCCCACAAAGGAGAGAACAGAAGTGCAGCTAATGCGGCTACTGGCCAATTCTCCGCTGCAAATAGAAGTTGTGTTCTTGCATCCGGCTACGCACACATCTAAAACCACGCCTGTGGAGCATATGAATGAGTTCTACAAGACCTTTGAGGATGTGAAGCACGAGCATTTTGATGGATTGATTATTACTGGTGCGCCTGTGGAACAAATGCCTTTTAGTGAGGTATCGTACTGGAGCGAGCTGGAGGCTATTATGGAGTGGAGCATACATAGCGTGTATTCCACAATGCATATATGCTGGGCCGCGCAGGCAGGTTTGAAATTTCACTATGGGATAGAAAAGTACCCACTGGAGCAGAAGCTAAGTGGCATATTTGAACACACTAAGGCCAAGACATATAGGCCGATTATGCGTGGGTTTGATGATGTGTTCTGGGCACCTCATTCCCGTTATACGGAAGTGCGCAGAGAGGATGTTTTGGCAAATCCCAAACTAGAGATATTGTGTGAGGGCAAGGAAAGTGGAATATATATTGTATCTGCAAAGAATGGAAGACAGCTATTTGTAACAGGACACCCAGAGTATACGCAAAATACTCTGCGTGCTGAATATGAGCGTGATGTAAAAAAGGGACTGGAAATAGCGGTTCCAGAGAATTATTTTACGGAAGATGACCCCAGCAAAGAGGTGCAGGTGCGGTGGCGTGGGCATGGGAACTTATTGTTTTACAACTGGCTGAATTACTATGTATACCAGGAAACGCCGTTTGACCTTGCCGCAATAGAATATGTGGAGGATGGAAATGAGTAAGATAGAAAAATTGACAGCACTGATTGGGAAAACGCCGACACTTCATTTAAATTCAATTCATAAGAATCTATATGCAAAGGTGGAATCTCAAAATCCATTGGGTAGCGTGAAGGATCGGGCAGCCATTTATATGCTGCGTGCTGCACTAGAAAGTGGGCAAGTAACAAAAGATACCTTGATAGTGGAATCGACAAGTGGGAATACAGGCATAGCACTTAGCTTTATTTGCACAAATTTAGGTATGAAGCTGATTCTTACGATGCCGGAATCTATGAGTGTGGAGCGCAGAATGCTTCTGGCGGCTTTGGGGGCAGAGCTGGTGCTAACCCCGGCGGCAGAGGGAATGCGCGGTGCCATAGAGAAGGCGAAGGAGCTGTGTGAACAGCGTAATGGTTTTATGGTGGGGCAGTTCGACAACCCTGCGAATGTAGAAGCGCACAGGAAATCTACAGGACCAGAAATACTGGAAGATATGGATGGTGATGTGGATATATTTGTGGCGGGTGTGGGAACTGGTGGTACCATAAGCGGTTGCGGGGAAGTGCTAAAAGCAGCTAACCCCAAAGTGCAGATAGTGGCGGTGGAGCCCCAGGAAAGCCCTGTTTTGTCCGGCGGAAAGCCAGCACCGCATAAAATACAGGGGATTGGCGCTGGCTTTGTGCCCTCTATACTAAATCGAGATGTGATAGATGAGGTGGTTCAGGTTTCGGCACGTGAAGCAATGGAAACGGCTCGTATGCTGGGCAGGAAAGAGGGGTTGCTGTGTGGCATATCCTCTGGAGCGGCATTGACAGCGGCACTGGCACTGGCAGAAAGGCCAGAGAATGCCAATAAAAAGATAGTGGTGATACTGCCAGACACAGGGGAACGGTATTTATCTACGGAGCTGTTTGCACAACCATAAAGCAAACAAAAACAAAGTGCGCAAGAGTTATATGTTTGCGCACTTTGTTGATAGTTGTATATTTTTGTAATATCTATGTACAGAGAGAAATATCATAAAAAAGCAGAAAAACTACGGACAGCAGGAGTAGTTATTTCTTAAAAAATTTACGTGTACACAGCAGGGGCAGTAAAATAGCGGCAAACAGTGCGATGTTGAATAACACATTGAATGTGACGCTAAAGTAAATGGAAATAGGTGTATCTATCATAAACCAGATAAAAACGCCCCCCAATAGTACGTTCCAAGCCCATTTTTCTTTTTTTGTGTAGGCATAGTGCACAATGAAAAAGAGCACAAAACCCACAAGCGCACAAGTGGCACCTAGCAAACCATAAATCCACTGCTGGAATAATATAATACCTTCTGGCAGTACTTCATTGAAAAAAATGGGATTGATATTTTGATTGAACATGGCATCAAATAAGGATGTTTGATTGAAAAATGCCAACAAAATACCAAAAAGAGCAAACAGAACCAACACAATTTTTAGCCAGACGATCCAAAACTGGAAATTTCGTTCTGAAATAGACATGAAAATTAATCCTCTAAAAAAATCAGTTGCTGTTTGTTTACATCGCCAGAACCCAGCGTGACAACAACGTCACCACTTTGCCAGTTTTTATGCAGGTATTCCTTTATTTCCTGGAATGTGGGGATATAAAGGCAATTTCCAGAAAATTTATTGATAGCAGACACCACATCCAAAGCGTGTATGCCTTGTGTATCGGTATCCCTGCCGGGATAAATATCGGGCATTAGCACCTCGTCTGCCATGGAAAAACATTCTGCGTATTTTTCTAAAAGGGTGATGGCACGGGTGTAGGAATTACATTGAAACACGACCCAAAGTTTGCTATGCGGCACTCTTTTTGCAGCATCCAAACAGGCAGATATTTCACTGGGATGATGCGCATAGTCGTGATAGATGCGCACGCCATCCTTTTCGCCCATCAGTTCAAAACGCCTACCTGCCAATTTGTAGCGTTTCATAGAGTTAGCAGCATCGGCAGGATTTACCCCAAACACTTCGTTAGCGAAGGCCACGGCTGCAAGCGCATTTCTTAGGTTGTGCATACCGGGAACGCCCAGCACTAGCCTAGCTACAATTTCACCATTGTGTACAACGTTGCCAGCACCACTGCCCTCGTTGTCGAACACAGGGCTGTCAAGATACCAGTTGCTGTCTTGTGGCTTGTTGTAAGTAACAAGACGGCCTTTGGAATGCTGGCGAAGCTTCATAGTAAGACTATCTGAAGCGTTAAGCATCAAAGTGCCATTTTCATCCAATTTTTGAATAAACTCCACAAAGGTATTAAAAATATCCTCTATATCACGGTAACAATCCAAATGGTCATCATCTATATTATTTACAAGAATATCGGTAGGATGCAAAGTGAGAAAACTGCGTACATATTCGCAAGCTTCTGTAATGAAAGCATTGCCCTTGCCCAGCCGAACGCCACCCTCTAAAAAGTCTACCATGCCGCCCACATGAACAGTGGCATCTTGCGTGGTATCCTCCATAATCAGTGCCAACATAGATGTGATGGTGGTTTTGCCATGACACCCCGCAATGCAGGCCACTTTACTATAGCGTGCAGAAATATCTCCCAGCAACTTGGAGCGTTCCATCATGGGGATGTTATGTGCGGCGGCATAAGCAAATTCCGGATTATAATGCTTGATTGCAGCGGAATAGACAACCAGATCCGCATTGTGAACATGTTTCTCGTCGTGCCCAATGTACACCTTTATGCCCTGTTTCTGGAGTTGTGCAGTGAATGCAGATTCTTTTATATCTGAACCAGTTACGTTTAGCCCGTTTATGGCTAGGATTTGAGCAAGGCCACTCATAGAGCAGCCCCCAATTCCTATAAAATGCACATTTTTTATTGTATTGTTTAAAGATTCGGTATTTTGCATAAAATCTCCAAATATTTTTTTAATTTACGTTTAGATCTTGCTATAAAGTATTACTAGTATTATACAAGTAAAAATTACTGATTGCAAGTAATGGTGAATTGGTAATTGTAAACTAGCTGACAATTCAGAATTATATATATACTATCGCAAAGTGTTGTACATACGTATTTAGTGTGGAAAATGATTGCGAATATATATTTGTTTGGTGTTTTGAGGCTAGGAGTATTTGGGCGAAATAGAAAGAAAATAGGAGCAATATTGCTCTGTTGTGAAAACGGGTTGCACGGTGGTTGAAAAAGTGGTATAATAAATATGTACAAGAAATTTTCATCAAATCCATTTTCCAATTATGTTCTATTTTTTAAATGAACAAAGCCCATCTGGAGGATAAAACATGAATATTACTGACATTCGTATTCGCAAGATTAATGCTACTGGAAAAATGAAAGCTATTGTATCTGTAACCTTTGATGATATGTTCGTGATTCACGACATGAAAATTATTGAAGGTGCAAGTGGTTTGTTTATAGCAATGCCAAGCAGGAAAACGCCAAGTGGAGAATACAAAGACATTGCTCATCCAATTAATGCCGAAACCAGAGATATGATACAAAAAGTAATATTGCAGGCATATGAAACAATGCCAGATGAGGAATTGGCAGAAGCTACAGCCGAAACCTTGCATGCATATTGATGTATTTGTTTGAAAAAAATAGGCCTTCACCTGCACTTGGGGAAGGCTTTTTTTGTATGGGGTTTTTTGTTGCATTGCGTGTTTGAAACAGATTGTGTATAATACTAATCTCAAATAGAAAACGAACAAAGTACGTTTTCTTGTGTTTTTTTATTGACTAGCGTTGCTTGAAAATGGCATGCGGATTTTGAAGAAAAAAGTATAGCGTTTTTTATGTGTGGAGGGAGAATAAGGCATGGAATACAGGGCTGTAATATTGGCTGCCGGTGATGGCACAAGGATGAAATCGAAACAGTCTAAAGTTTTGCACAAGGCGGCTGGGCTGCCATTGGTGGAATGGGTGCTGCGGGCTGTGGCTGCGGTGGAAACCGGCCCGGCGGTGGTGGTGTGTGGCAAAAATATAGATGAGATGCAAAAGCTATATGCAAACGAGATTGTTTGTGTGGAGCAAAAAGAGCGTTTAGGCAGCGGGCATGCAGTGATGTGTGCCAAGGAGCAATTGGCAGGCTTTGATGGTTATACGCTGATTGTGGCAGGAGACATGCCGCTGTTGCAAGGCAAAACGGTGCAGGGGCTGGCACGGGTTGCGGCAGAGGGCAATTACGACCTGATGCTACTGACTGCGGATATGGCGGATGCTGACCCCACCGGATATGGACGGATTGTGCGTGACGACAGCGGAGACGTGGTGGCCATTGTGGAGGAAAAGGATGCGGATGAAGACCAGAGGCAAATAACAGAAGTGAATATTTCCTGTTATTGTGTGAAAAACAGTGTGCTGATGGATTGCTTGGATAGAATAAAGCCTCAAAATGCCCAAGGTGAGTATTATATTACGGACGTTGTGGGCATTGTGAAGGGGGATGGAGGCAAGGTAGGCGCGTACCAAGCCAATGTATTTTGGGAGGGCTTTGGTGTGAACAGCCGCCTAGAGCTTTCCACTGTGGAAAGCATATTACGTGGGCTAATTGTAGGCGGACATATGCGAAATGGAGTTTCGTTTATTAATCCGCAGGATGTATATATAGATGCGGATACGGTGATTGGCATGGATACGGTAATCCACCCTGGTGTAACGCTGGAAGCGGGCTGCGAGATAGGCGAGGATGTGGTGCTGTACCCCGGTTCGCGTATTTCAGGCTCTACAATTGGCAATGGCACAGTGGTGCAAAATTCTGTAATATTGGACGCAACGGTAGGGAAAAACTGCGCAGTGGGGCCATATGCGTACCTACGCCCCAAAACACAAGTGGGCGACAACTGCCGTGTGGGAGATTTTGTGGAGATAAAAAATGCACAGCTAGGCGAGGGTACCAAAGTATCTCATCTTACCTATATTGGTGATGCACGACTGGGCAAAAATATAAATGTGGGCTGTGGTGTGGTGTTTGTAAACTACGATGGCAGGAAAAAACACATTAGCACAGTGGGCGATGGTGCCTTTATTGGTTGTAATACCAACATCATTTCTCCTGTGGATGTAGGTGCTGGTGCCTACATAGCTGCCGGAGCAACCATTACACAGGATGTGCCGGAAAATGCGTTTGCAATAGCAAGAACACGGCAAATGGTGAAAACAGAGTGGAAGGACAAGCGTTTGGACGATTGATGCATATGAAATATATATTTGGACTGGGGAACCCCGGGCTAGAATACAAAAATACACGGCACAATGTGGGTTTTATGGTGGTGGATGCATTGGCAGAGCGCCACGATATACGATGGAAAAATGCGGATAAGCTGGAGAGCCAAACGGGCAGTGGAGTAATAGCGGGGCAGCGTGTGATGCTGGTGAAGCCCACCACTTTTATGAACAACAGTGGTTGGGCGGTAAGCGCCGTTGCAGATTATTACAATGTGGAGCCGGAAGACATGATTGTACTATACGATGATATAGACATTGCTTTCGGTATGCTGCGCATAAGGGAAAAGGGCAGTGCAGGAACACACAATGGCATGCGCTCGGTAGTGGAATACCTGCAATCCCAAAATTTTACGCGCGTGCGTATTGGCATAGGCAAGCCACAGCACAGCCTCACCTCTCACGTATTGGGTAAGTTTGAAAAAGAGAAGCGTGATGAAGCACAGGAGATGATAGACCGGGCGGCAGATGCGGTGGAATGTTTGCTGACGGAAGGGATTCAGAAAGCACAGGAAAAATTTCAGCAATCGGCAAAAAACGGTTCTGAAGAAAACGGGAGGGAAACTTGAAACATACCCTAAGCGGTATCATACAGCAGAGCAAAGCATTTGCGGAGGTTCTGGAATGCATCCGAGGGGGCAAACTGCCCTGCTCGGTTTTAAATGTAACGCAGAATGCCAAGCCATATTTTGCAGGCACTGTTGCAGATGCCTCGAAACAAACCATTTTATGCATTACCGCGACAGAACAGGCCGCCCGGGACTATGCCGCTGCATGTGGCGAAGGTGCGGTACTATTTCCTGAATCGGACATTAGCCTAAGAAATGTAGAGGCCAGAAGCCGGGACACCGAAATGGCACGTATTCGTGTGCTGAAAAATGCAGAAAAGCAAACACTGGTGTTTTTGCCGGTACGGGCGGCAATGACTCGTGTATTGCCCCAAGATGTTTTTCGGCAGGCCTGTCTTTTGTTGGAAACGGGGCAAAGCTATAACATGCAACTTCTGCTGCAAACGCTGGTGAAAAATGGCTACGAGCGTGCGGGCACAGTGTATTCCAAAGGGGAGTATGCCAAGCGTGGTGAAATACTGGATGTTTTCCCATCGGACAGCCCACTTCCCATCCGAATTACATTCTTTGACGATGAAATAGAAAGCATTCGCTGCTTTCAAATAGAAACACAAAAATCTGCCGGAAAGCCAATAAAAAAATATATGCTGCCGCCTGCCACAGAAGTGATATTGACCGAGGATGCGCGAAGCAAATTGGTGGCGTATTTAAAGCAGCAACCGCCCGAATACAAAAGTACGGTAGCTGATATTCTGGATGAGATTGAGGAATATGGTTCCGTTGAGATTGCGGGAACTTTTATGCAGGCAATGTACCCCTGCACTTCCGTATTTGATTATTTTCCGAATGCGCTGTTTATGTATGATGATTTTGAGCGTGTGCATGCGGAGGCAAACCGCATTATAACTGAATTTCAGGATGAGCATGCGCGGCTGGTTCGTGCGCGAGAGGCATTCCCAGTGCAACTGGAGACGTTGCAGAGCATACGTGTGGTAGCCAAGGGCAAAGAGGGTAGAATGCTGGATTTGTGCGGCGTATCTCGTGGAAGCGTGAAAACGGCAAGTGAGGTAGACATGGGGCTGCGCGGCGCAGTGGGCTTTAATGGCAGAATGGATGGGCTGGCACATAGCATAAAGGACAGGTTGGAGCATGGATATTCTGTTTATCTGTTTGCGGGGGCGAAGGCAGAGGCACTGAGTGCCTCTTTCACTGAAATGGGATTGATTGCGCCTGTTCTGAAAGAAAAATTGGAAGAGGTGAAGCTGGCAATTGGTCGGGATCTGGTATCCTATGGTTTCGAGATAGCCTCGCCCAAAGTTTTGGTGCTGGGTGCCAACGATATTTATGGGCGCATAAAAAAGACGGTGGGAAAACAGCGGGCGAGAAATGCGGCTGAGGATATTTTCAGCGATTTGAAGCCGGGAGATTATGTGGTGCATGATGTGCATGGCAAAGGCCGCTATGTAGGGCTGAAAACCATGGAAGCGGGCGGTAACAAGGCAGAATATATGGAGCTGGAGTATCGCGGGGGAGACAAACTGTATATTCCCACTGCGCAAATAGATCGCGTGCAAAAGTATATTGGCAGCGAAGATGCAGAGGTGCAGTTATCCAAATTGGGTGGTAGGGAGTGGGAAAACGCCAAGGCCAAGGTGCGAGAATCTGCACTGAAACTGGCCTTTGATTTGGTGGATTTGTACTCTGCGCGCTACGAGAATAACGGGTTTGCATTTTCACCGGATACAGTATGGCAAAAGCAATTTGAAGATGCGTTTGAATATGAGGAAACAGATGGTCAGCTGCAAAGCATTGCAGAGATTAAAAAAGATATGGAATCTACCCGCGTGATGGACAGGCTGTTGCTGGGCGATGTGGGCTATGGCAAAACAGAGGTGGCAATGCGCGCAGCCATGAAAGCCGTGATGGATAGCAAGCAGGTGGCAGTGTTGGTGCCCACCACCTTGCTGGCTCGCCAACACACGCGGTCTTTCAAAGAGAGGTTTGAAAGCTTCCCTGTGACCATTGAGGGGCTTTCGCGTTTTTCCAAAGCCAAGCACAAACAAGTGCTGGAAGACCTGGGCAGGGGGAAGGTGGACATTATCATTGGCACACACCGCTTGCTTTCGAATGATGTGAAATTTAACGACCTTGGCCTATTGATTGTGGACGAGGAACAGCGGTTTGGAGTGAACCATAAAGAGAAGATAAAAGTTTTAAAGGAATCTGTGGATGTTCTGACGTTATCGGCAACGCCCATACCACGTACGCTGGAAATGTCGCTAACCGGCATTCGGGATATGAGCACGATAGACACCCCGCCCGCCATGCGCGTGCAGCCCTATAGCTATGTAATGCGCTATTCGGATGGGCTGCTTCGGGATGCGGTGATGCGGGAACTGGGCA
>CAZQBV010000029.1:25464-27759 GCA_964592125.1 uncultured Christensenella sp. | reverse complement strand
TTACAAAAAATCTTGTCATTGAAAGCCTATTTACAGAGATAATTTCACAGACCCCGCTTTTGCGTTATTTCTATCCAGAATCAGTATTAATTGTTTGTATAGGCGTTTTGCCTAGAATTATGGTGTCATTTTGCTCCTTTGTAAGGGAGCTATATCTTCTTTGTTGCGCTTTTTCTTAAAGGCAAACACCAGAAGCAGCACTTGTACCGCGGCAATGGCAACCATTAGCCAGGACCATTGGTCAAAGAACACCATTAAGTTACGCATATCTTCGGTTAGCAAGAAGATCAGTACGGAAACTACACCTGTAATTACGCCAAGCCACTTCAGCAATAGATTTCTCTTTCGTGCGTCTGATTGCTCTTGCGAAGGATATGCGGCTGCGCGTGGGTTAACTTCCTCTTGTTTTTTACGTTGGAGAAGAATGATCAATGCGACCACAACAGAAGCGACTATACTTGCTATGGCTATGATTAAGTTGAAGAATGACCAAACGGCAAATTCAATTCCACCAAAGAGGGGAACTTGGTTTCCGCCGATATTCATGATGGGAACACCATTTTCCTCTAGTTGCTGAATCACCCTATCATGAGGTGTTCCACCATCGTTGTTGTCGATAACAGGTGCAACGATGGGGCTGTCTGTTGGTTTGGCCGTGGGCGAGGGCGTAGGCTGCACTGTAGGCGTTGCGCTGGGCACCGGCGAGGGCGTTACACTGGGCACAGGTGTGGGCGAAACACTAGGTGTCGCAGTGGGTCTCACTGTGGGAGTAGGTCTTACCGTTGGTGTGGGTGTTGGCTTTATTGTAGGCGTAGGCGTGGGCACAACCGTTGGTGTGGGAGTTGGTGCAACTGTTGGCGTGGGCGTAGGCGCAACGGTAGGCGTGGGCGTTGGCACAACGGTGGGCGTAGGCGTTGGTCTTACCGTGGGTGAAGGCGTGGGTCTTACCGTGGGCGTGGGTGTTGGCTTCACCGTAGGTGAAGGCGAAGGCGATGGCGAAGGAGAAGGTGATGGTGATGGTGATGGTGATGGCGTGGGAGGCACGGGGATGGCCTTCCATTGGGCATACAGATCCACATTGGATTGAATTTCAAATGTGCTCCCCGCTGCATAACTTGTACCAGAGCTGTCTGCATGAGTATTCCAACCGTTGAAGGTATAACCGCTTTTTACCAAATCGGCTTTGTCCCTTACGGTAACGGTACTATTCGGAGCATAAACTGTGGAGTCTACAGGCGCGTTTCCGCCAGTATTGCCATTGCCATTGTAGGTTACGGTAAAGGCAGCGCGCTCAAATGGAATAGTAACTTGACCGCCAAATCTAATAGGCGACCCAGGGTTAACCATGGGGGAAATGCCATGAATTTCGGCAGAGGTCATTATAATCAATTCGTCACCAAAATTAAACTTCAGTTCACCAGAATTATCGTTAGGCAAAAACCAAGTAATATCAGTGCCGTCAGGTTGCCAAGTGTTCCTACTATCATCCGGTAAAAGGGAGCTAGGAGGTATTTTATCCCCGTTCAAATCAAAAACCATGCTATTGGTTATATACTCCGTTGCACTCAATGGCAAAACCACTTTAGGAATCGTAATCGTTTGATTATATGCCTCGATATTCTGCGCAATTGAGGAAGAGGTTGTTGTGTCATAGAGCGGCTGTGTATCTTGAATGTGATTCTTTGACAAATACAGACTCATAAACTGCATATCGCTAAGCGCATCTAGCGTTGTGATGTTGTTTTCATTTAAATAAAGTGTAAAACTACTACCGCCTGTAAACGAATCAAACATAGTAAGATCCGCACTGCGAATGCCATTGTTGTTTAGCGTTAGAGTCAAAAACACATCAAGTGTGTTTGCAATTGATGCCAGCACATCAATGTCTCTGATGGCGTTGCCGTCCAAATTAACTTCAAGCACACTATTAGCACTCTTCTCAGGCATTCCACTGATAAAGTTTAAATTGGAAAGGTTGTTATTAGACAAGTTCAACTCAGATAAATAGTTTATTCCGCTTAAATCCACAGACCCGGCCATTGCACCAAGGTTATTTCCGCTTAAATTTAAGCGGTTCAAAGAAGTTAGAGAATCAAGTGCAGAAATATCTGAAATGTTATTATCTGATAAATCCAACCCACTTAAGCCAACCATAGAAGCAAATGCATTTACAGAGGAAAGATTGGAGTTGACAATGCTAACGCTGTATAAATTAGAAAAGCTTGACAAAAGCGACAGATGATCCACCGCAGCTAAATTTTCATTTTCCAAATCAATGTACCGCAAATTGGTAAA
>CAZQBV010000029.1:0-25364 GCA_964592125.1 uncultured Christensenella sp. | reverse complement strand
GATCCACCGCAGCTAAATTTTCATTTTCCAAATCAATGTACCGCAAATTGGTAAACAATTCCATACCGGTGAAGTCCGTGAATTGAATAAACGTGCCCCAATACGTTGGATTGTAAAAATCAGTAATGCTCTCCAAATCTGCTTGGGAAATGGTGTTTCCCGATGGGTCGTTTGTGTATTGCTTTACAAACTCCTGCATTACAGGATCGGGGAAGATTGTGGCGTCAATATTGTATGAAACGGAGAATGGCTGAGCCTCAGCATCCTTTGTCTTTTGTTGCCTTGACGACGCAGGCGTCTTGGATGGTGTGGGGCTTGGCTTTGGAGAGACAGAAGCAGAAGGGGAAGGCGATGCCTCTCCCGTAGGCGCAGGTGTGGGCGACACATCTTCCGAAGGCGCAGGCGTGGGCGACTCATCTTCCGAAGGCGCAGGCGTGGCTGATTCATCTCCCGTAGGCGCAGGTGTGGGCGACTCATCTCCCTTAGGCACAGGCGTGGGCGATGCCTCGTCTGTGGGAGAGGGAGAGGGCAGCGCTTTGTTTGTGGGGGCTGGCAAAGGGAACAGAGTGCTAATGGAGGAAGATGCCACTCCGTCTTCCAATGATGTTGATTCTGTGTTGTCGGAAGCGTTCGCGACCATAATCATAGAAGAGATGGAAAGCGTCAAAATGAGCACGATAGTAATCAAGCGCATTAAGAATGCTTTGTTTTTGTTCATATTAAAACCTCATTTCTATAGAATGATACAATACATCATTCAAAATACTCTATTTTTTAAACCAGCACAGTTGTACCAGAATATCTCATAAAACCATACAAACATAGTCTGCTATAGTCTACTATAAAAAGAGAAAAATGTCAATTAAATCTATTTTCAGACTATTGTTAGAAACTATTTTAGACATTCAAGCCATTTTTGATTGTGCAAAGGGTAAAACAGTATATCAAGGCATCAAAAAAAACCATCAAGCCAACTGGCTGACGGTTTTTCTCTTTGGCAGCCGAACTAGGATTCGAACCTAGACAATACGAGTCAGAGTCGTAGGTGCTACCATTACACAATTCGGCTATTTATGCTTCGTTTCTTACTTGAAGTACTTCGCTTTTACAACAGAGCACCTACAAATAAGCAACATATATATTTTTATCACAATATAGGCGTAATGTCAATGACATAGGCGAAAGTTTATCAAAAAACGTATTTTGCATTGCGAACACCATGTTTATTTTTCGTTTCTTTCCCTTTGCCTACAAACACCACAATACTCATCCATTTCTGAAATCAATGCCTCTTGCAATACTTGTGAGAAATCTATATTGTGAGCTTCGGCAAATGTATTTAGCCATGCTGGAATGGTAATATCCCGTTTCACTGCTTTTTTTCCATGTTTTTCTGCATATGCCTCCATATCCAATGCAATCATACTCACAAATCCACCTTGCCTAGGCTGTATTTCGTGTAATGCGCTGGCACGAGGCGCGTGGCTTCCACTTTCCAATTCGCACAGCACCCATCCGGCGGCGGCATCCACACTCATCAGTATGGCATCTGCCAAAGTGCTTCCTTCTGTTACGCAGCCAGAAAGGTCGGGTATTTCCACAGTATAGCCATGTCCATCCTCCCAAGGATAGAATACAGCTGGGTAAGCTAGTTTCATTGTATACTCCTATATCTGAATATCGGCTTGTCTAAATATAGAGTGTGCTGTTGTAATATTTAGGTCGCCATTGTGATTGGGTATGGTTACTTTTCCGGGCTTAACGGGATGCTTGTACTGATGATGAGACCCTCGCGTTTCCGCAAGTTGCCACCCATCGTCTAGCACAATCTTTTGTATTGCTCGAAATGTCATACTCCGTTCTTTCATATACCAATTGTACCTATGAGGCATACCACAGTCAATAAGATGCTTTTGAATACTATTCTGGGATAGGAGATGGGTGAAGTGTAAACTTCCATATGCACTTGCAGGTACTGTCTGTAAGATCGGGATAGCAACTAATGCACTCTGTAGTAAACCGCTCATCTATTACCTTGGCAAAATTGGTGTATTCCGGAATGCCAACAGTTTTGCAGGGGTGAAGCTCCATACCTTTGCGTTCGCGTGCGTCTTGCACACGACAGGAAATCACTTTATAGGTAAGGGTATTGCCGCTTACCTGAAGACTTTGCTCGTGCAGGGGGGCATGAAGCCGAAACATAAGCGCACGCCTTAGGCCGTCGATACCTGCATGCTCGGGTAGCTCTAAAAATGACTTTATACGGCGGGCTTCCACAACGGTGAAGCGTTCCCATGCATGAATATCATGCTCCATAGCTTCATCCATACCATGTTTTTTTTCTATAGATTGAAACCACAGCCCATCATGTGCCAACCAGTTCTTGGCATAGATGCTGCAAAGCTCAATCAGTTTTTCGCGGGGAAGATCTTCAATTTTTTCGTAATCCATAGGAACCTCTTTGTTTTTTATGATTAGTATAGCATATTTTACTATATAGTTTGGAATAGACAAAAATACCAGAATAAAAAACCCCCTCAGCGCATTAGCCAAAGGGGTTGGTAGTGCAATTCGTTACTCTTTGGTGCGGAATGCCTGCAGCAAGGATTTCAAGGCTTGAGCCTGAGTGCTCATTTCCTGACTTGCTGCAGCACTTTCTTCTGCGGTGGCACTGGTTTGTTGCACCACTTGAGAAATTTGCTTCACACTGCTGTTGATTTGTTCCACATGATCTACTTGATCCTTGGAAGACAAATCTATTTTGCTAATTAACTCGTCTACAGAATTGATGCGCGCTACAATTTCTTCAAACACCTTTTGCGTTTCTCCTGCAATTTTCACACCATCGGATGCTTTGGAAGAAGAATTGGTAATCAGTTTTGCGGTCTCTTGCGTTGCCTCTGCGCTTTTTGCTGCCAAACTACGCACTTCATCTGCCACAACTGCAAAGCCTTTGCCATGTTCGCCAGCACGGGCTGCTTCCACAGCCGCGTTCAAAGCCAATATGTTTGTTTGGAAGGCAATGTCATCAATTACCTTTATAATTTTTTCAATATCTGAAGAAGCTGCATTGATCTCGTTGACCGATGTTACCATATGCTGCATCGATGCCGTGCCAGAAGAAGCCATGTCGCGCATTTCTACAATGCTACCTGCAGATTGTTGTGCATATGCTGCACTTTCCTTGGTATTATCCAAAATAGAAGTGAGCAAAGAGGATACGTCATCCACATCGGCAGCCTGAGAGGTTGCGCCATTGGCAAGGTGCATAGCGCCTTCCGAAATTTGGCTGGAACTGGATGCAACTTGTGATGACAATTGATTGATATCTTCAACCAATTTACGAAGCCTGCTGATAACCGCGTTTATAGTATCTGTCAGAATATCCTTGTCAGATCTTGCTTCTATTTGAACTGTGAAATCACCATCTGCCATTTTGCGCATGGCCTCAATTTGTTTGGTGGTGGTTTCTACCATGCTGTTCAACTCATGTGCCAGCATCTCTAATTCGTCGCCAGTTTTTATATCCACATGCACATCCACATCGCCTAGGGCAATGGTATGCGCTGCAGATATGATACTTTGGACAGGGGTTAAAAGTGTTTTGGTTAGCTTTTTTGCAAGCAATAGAGATAACAATGCCATAGCTAAAATGACAATACCCCATTTAAGAATCAAACCCAAGTACATGGCGGAGAAATCTGAAGTGGGTACTTCAAAACCATAGGTCCAACCATTCGACTCTATACCAATAGTAGCAAAAAACTGTTGTTGTCCATCCCAACCACGTACTTTGTCGATCATGGCAGTGGCAAAATCAATATTTTCTATACCGGAGATGCCTATATCCATAATGCTGGTATATTTTTCTGTTTCGCCTTCTATTTTTGGAAGAAAGGCTTCGTTCGCATGTGTTATTATATTCTTATTGCTATCCAATAAAAATGCAGTGCCCGAAGTGTTGGCAACCTTTGTGTTGTTTACAAATTCCACCAGAGAGTCCAGCTTTAGATCCAGTGCTATTACACCCATATCTGCACCGTTTTTATCGGTAATAGGCGTGCTGATGGTAACTACCATCATGCCGCTGTATGCATCAATATAGGGGGGCGTATAATACAGGCCGTTATTCTTCTTTGCACCTGTAAACCATTCGCGCTCTCGCACATCGTAGCCTTCATCCGGTACCCAGTGGGAGCCAGATATCATTCTATTATCCGGTGTGCCTATATATACATCCACTAAAAAAGGATAATTTTCCATATAAAAATTAAGGTATTCCTCAATAGAATCCTTATCTTGACTGTCAAACATCCGTATGTCGTCGCGAATCATATTTAACATTTGTTCTTTTTCCTTAAACCATGCGTTTACATTGGCCTGACCGATATACATGGATTGAGTTAAAGATTCTTGTACGGAACCAGAAATGAGGTTGACAGACAAAAGCAAGGTGATCACAGAACTAAGTATCAATACAACTAAGATGATTAGCAGTATAAATGATACAAACTTTGAATTTAATGTCTTCGTTTTCATAAACATTCCTTCTTTGACTTAATACTTTTCTTATATAATCGTATTATATCATATATAAACAAACTGTAAATAAAATAATACGATTATTCACAATGAAATTGTAAATAAAATACAAGGGTATTTGTATTAAGACGTATGCAGATTGGCAGATTAACAGGTGGAACTGCTTGAAGAGGGGAGGAGGAAGTGCTCTGCGGTGTTTGCAGACAGAGCGCAAATAGACAGACGGGTAAAAAACAAACTAAGAAATTCTTAAGAATTTTGTAAATATTTCTGTGCATTTATATGATAAGATGCTATTATAGTAAATGATTTGCTGGAAGGAATGTAATATGGAATGTTGGAATTAATAAAATGGATTGCAATTGTACTTGGCCTAGTATCCGCACCACTCATGATATGGATGTTGGTTTTTGCTTTAAGAGGCCTTGGCAGAATGAAAGAGCCCGAACAAATAGAACAAAAACTTCATCGTTTTGCGGTAATTGTGTGTGCCAGAAATGAAGAAAATGTAATAGGAAATCTTTTGCAAAGTTTGAAACAACAAGACTATGCAGGTGAATACAAGGTCTTTGTAATAGCGGATAACTGTACAGATAAAACAGCGCAAGTGGCGGAGCAGAATGGTGCAACAGTCTTTAAACGTTTTGATGAGATAAAGCGTGGCAAAGGATATGCGTTGCAGTATGGTATTGACCGCATTACGAAAATGTATGCAGATAGTTATGATGCTATTTGTGTGTTTGATGCAGACAACTTAGCATCTGCTGTTTTTTTGACAGAAATGAACATAGCGCTTTGTTCGGGTGGGGATGTAGGATATGGCTATCGTGATAGCAAAAACATACACGACTCTTGGATAAGTGAAGTGTATGCACTGTACTGGCTAATGCTTATGCGTTTTTTCCATTGCCCGCGCCATGCAATGAAGCTATCCGCTATTGTGGGGGGAACAGGCTTTGCATTTAAACTTTCTGCGTTGAAAGAAACTGGTTGGCAAACCTATTCGCTTACAGAAGATATTGAATTTTCCATACAGCAAATATTGGCAGGGCACAATGTGGTGCCTACAAAAAAGGCTGTATTTTATGATGAGCAACCTACAGAATTTAACGTATCTGTCAAGCAGCGGTTGCGCTGGATGATAGGGCACATACAGTGTTTGCCCATCTATTTCCCTCAAATTATAAAGTTTTTTGGCAAAAGCCCGCGGCGGGCGTTGGATTTGTTGTGCTACATTCTTTTTATTCCTGTCTCGGCACTTGCCATACCCACGAATGTGTTGGGTGGGATTGCTTTGATAGGCATACCAGGCTTGCAACCATTTGCGTTGCCAGTGATACTGGGGGGACTGGCACTATGCTATTTATTTGCACTATTCATAGCATATATGACAATAAAGCTGGAAAGAAAAGACACAAAGCGTATGGCAAGAGGCATACTGCTGTACCCCATATTTATGTTTACCATGCTGGTTCTTGCACTTGTGGCATTAATTCGCCCGAAGACAGATTGGGTGCCCATACAACACAAGAGTACTCGTACAATAGAAGAGATAGAATAGACAATTGGGCAGTTCGGATTGGTATTGCAAGGAGAGCAAAAAGTAAATGGAAGAAGAATATATTGTTTTGTTTGTGCTTGTAGGTAGCATAGTGGCATTCATATTGGGTATCAAGTGGTTTTATGCACATGCCATAGAGCCGTTCCAAGAAGAAACATGGCTGACAAATTACAAATATGCACACAGAGGTCTTTATGATGAAGATGCACCTGAAAACTCGCTGAAAGCCATAGGCAATGCCATAGAAGCAGGGTATGCAATAGAGTTGGATGTGAGATTAACAAAGGACAAGCAAGTGGTTGCATTTCATGACAATGAATTGAAGCGCATGACTGGTGTGGAAGGTAGGGTGAGAGATTTTACGCTGGAAGAGCTGCGTATGTTTCGATTGAATGGCACAAATGAAAAAATTCCTACATTGAATGAAATATTGCAAGCTGTGGATGGAAAAGTCCCCATATTATTTGAAATGAAAAGCTTTGGTATTTCCAAAAAACTGGAGCAAAAGTTTTATAGCGTTGTAAAAAATTACAACGGTAAATATGCGGTGCAATCCTTTTCACCATACTCGCTAAGGTGGTTCAGACGAAATGCGCCAGAAGTACTTCGGGGTCAATTGTCTTGCGATCTAAAACATGTTAACTTTAAGGTGCCGCCCCACCAACGTGTATTTTTAAATTTAGTAATGTATTTGATTAAGCGTTTGGAAACGAATTTTATATGTCGCCCCAATTTTATCAGCTACGAATTTCACAGGATTAATACGACCTTACTTCAGCAATTGCGGAAAAAGGGTGCGTGCATTCTAGCCTGGACAATTAGCAATGAGGAACAATTTTTAGATGTGCATCCCTTTATTGACTCTGTGATATTTGAAAGTTTTTTGCCAGAAGCGGCGCAGGATGAAAAATTTGCCGCATAGCACAGTCTCACTCATCAAGCCCGTGCATATGGGGGCAATTGATATGCGCAGAATCACAGAATGGCTTGTTGCTAGACTCGCCACAGCGGCATAAAGTCATTCTGTTTCTTTTTGTATACTCTTGGAAATTTGCAGATTGCACAGCAATGTTGCCAGTAACCCATAGTGGGCCATGGCAATTGTAGGCAGTATCCTGTGTGACAACAATTGCTTGCTCGTAGGCTTCCTCTACAGGGGTGCCGTCCTTTTCTGTTAATATAAGCCGCCCAGAGGGGCAGTTGTGTACTTCTTCAATGGCAAGTGCCCGGTTTTCAGGATTGCCAGAAGCTTCTACAGCATCCCATGCGGTAATGCCACGATCACAAAATCGCGCCAAGGAACAAAGCGACTCGTTGTCGTAAAGATCCAGTGTTTCGCCTTCATATTTTGTAATACTATCGTCATCGAAATTGTGATTGGCGGTTTCTGTGCCTTTGAACTGTGTATGCACATGGCTACCATCACAAAATGGTTTCGTTTTGGAATGGCCACAACGACACAAATAGTAGGATTCACCAACATTGTCAAAGGTTTTGCCGGGTATCCATGCTTCTGAAACTTCGTTCTCGCCTGTTAGTGTGGCTTTCTGGCAAAGAGGTATGTTGCCACTTATCTCATATGGACCGTCCGAAATAATGTGAACTTTCTTTTCCATTTTGATCTTCCTATACATATTATAGTATATCTGAACCAAACAATATGCGGGTATAGAACACTTCTTAGAAAACGCTTCAATAGTCACTCGAAAATCATTTAGTGTAAAAAACAAAGCTTATTAAGGCACTCAATATGGGGCTTGCCTTGCAAACTGCTAGGCCTCGCGGGAAAGATCGTTATACCACTTTACTGCAGCTACATAGGCTTCGTTTATGGTTTGTACACCTAGGCTATGTTCCTCTGCAAATTGACTGACCTCATCCCAGTTGGAATATTCATAGTGAGCAAAAAAGGCAACCAAGTCTGAATATTTTCCAGTTTTGGTAAGCAAAGACTCTTTGATATCTTCGGACACAGGTATTTCCTCAAAAAGCTCTTCCTGTGTTTTTTCCAAAGCAATGTGTAACAAGGAGAGCAAACCTACTAAGAAGATATGCTTGGATTCGCGTTTGATTAAAAAATGTGGTGCCAGTAATTCGCCAAATTGAGCACGTATTAAAGATAGGCGAACCAACTCCAAGGGCTTATCCTCAGCAATGCCACGAATAGCTAGCATGGCAATCCACTTTTTCAAATTTTCCTCTCCTAAATAAGCCAATGCCATAGTAATGGAGGAGATTTTGGAACGCATACCCATCGCAGCAGAGTTCAACAATTTTAAAAGCTTGTAAGACATCGCTACATCCGATGATATTACATTGCTGATTTCCTGAAAATCAACATAATCATCTGTACTGGTAAGCTTTAGCAAGCGGAAATAATTTGCCTTTAAAGGTGAAATTTCCTTTGTTTTTTTCATTACGGCAGGCTGATTGAAGAAAAAACCCTGATACAGCTTGAAACCCTGTTTTTTGGCCAATTCAAACCCACGTTGGGTATCTACTTTGGTAGCAATAAAAACCTTTTTAGGGTGCTCTTGAATAATGGCTTGCTGCTGCTTTGCCGGAATGCCGCCCAGCTGGAACTTGCAATAGCTGGCCAGCTTTATCAACTCGGGTGTTGCATTAGAAGAAGTTAAATTGGATAGCAACAGGGAATACCCCAGAGAGTACAATTTTGTATATTTTTCTAAATCTTTGGGTTTTACTTTTTCGGGTACATTTACTTGTATCACAAACTTATCTTTGGGTAAGTTCCGCTGTACCGTGGTACTGAGCAACTGGCTGGAATCGTGTATGAAATAGCGTATGTCGTTCTGCAAATCTTCTAGCCCCAATGCATCAATGGTTCTGTCAAACTCGGTTAATTGCAGTAAGTCTTCCTTTGCTTTGCCAGTATCGCCATTGTCTATCAATTCGTAACCAAAAGTACGCCCCGAACTCATTAATATGGGCTGTATATTGATATACAGATCCTTGAATTTTTTTGCAGTATCGTATTCTGCTTCAAAGAACACCAGTTGGTTTCGCCCAGCTGCTTTGGCCTTATAAAGCGCAATGTCTGCCTTTCTTAGCAACTCGGAAGAGGAAGTGCCATGCTGTGGCAATTGTGCCACGCCAATACTTAAAGTACATGTGTGCTCTATGTTTGGCAATGTATAGGAGCGAAGCGCTACCTGTAACAAGTCTTGGAAATATTGTTTTAAAGCAGCTTCATTTTTAAAATGACTTGCGTCTTCTACAAAGAAAAACACAAATTCATCTCCGCCAAGCCTATAAAGATGACCCTTTAGTTCAGGATCTCCCTCCAGAAATTCTGTAAGCCGCCGTAGCAGAACATCGCCTGTATTGTGGCCGTAGGTATCGTTAATGGTCTTGAAGTTATCCAAATCAAATATAGAAACAATTCCAGCTAACTTGCCGCTCTCTATTGCCTCCCGTTGGGCATCAAAATCTTCTTTGAATTTTTGTCGATTAGCAATGCCCGTTAAGTGGTCAAAATATGCCAGTTTAAACAGGTTCTCTTTTGCTTTGCGTTCCTCATCTACATTGCGTAAATAATATATGGTTGCAGGCCTGTTGTCTATCCAAGAAATAGAATTGCATATAACAGAAAAAGTTTTACCGTCTATATCTTCCGTATCAAAGGCACAAGGTGTGCTGACATTCGCGGTGCTCTCACTGCAGCATTTCTCCACCATCATGGGGAACAAACCTATGTATGCGGATAAATCTGGAGTGTGCCCCTTGAATTGCTCCGCCATGCGATTTTGCGCGGCAACATTCATATACAACAAGTTTTCCTGATCGCGCAACACAATAACTTCTGAATCACAAGAGTCCAGCAAACTGCTAATAAAATCTTCATATTGCTTTGTCTTTTTTTTGTTAAATGCCATCTTGTAGCCCACATGCTTAATTTTCTTTATATTTTTAGATTATTAGATTATTAGATTACATATAGTATAAGCCTACATGCTTGATTTGTGAATGCTTTTTTGAAAGAAACCTAAAAAATGGATAAATATGTTTGAGAAATATATGGAGATAAAGGTTGTGATTCAGATTAAGGAAGTATTTGTTCATTGTGTAATCTGGTTTTACTTGAGGTTCGTACACAGCTGTGGTAAAGTAATTTTTGAATAGTATAGCAAATGAGGTGCGGTGTGTTTGAAACCCTTTAAATTAAAAACAAAAAAAAAATTTACTTTGATTGCGGTATCCAAAAGCAGTGCACTTTTTGCACTACAGGATAGAACAATATTTCTGCAAGAAGTGAAAAAAAAGCTAGTTTGCGAATTAGAAAAAAGGGGATTTCCAAACAACTTGGAGAAAACAATTGTAATTTGCCCTTGGGAGTGGCAAGCGCCAGAGGATTTTGCAAGCCCACAGGAAGTGCTAGTTGCAGACTCGTGGAATGCGGTTTGCATGCACATCTGTACAGCCTATGGCAGCTTTAAGTATGGTGCTAGACGTAGCAAATCGGTACATATGGTAACCGCAGATGGGGAAGTGGCGCTGTTTCAATTTACAGCGATGGTATAAAAACGAAAATGGCAGAAAGAGTTGGGGGAGTATGAATAAAAAAGTAACGCTGTTTCATTTTAGTCCAGGAGGAACAACCGCAAAAATTGGAAAAGAATTTACGGCGGTGTTGGGTGGTGAAGTGGAAACAATTGACTTGTTGCAAAACAAGGCGTTGGCTGGTAGAACGTTTGCGCAGGACGATATGGTGGTGGTTGCATTGCCTGTGTTTTCGGGCAGAATACCTAAAATGTGTCCGAAAATGCTAGCCAAGTGGAAAGGAAGTAATACACCTGCGGTACTGCTAGCTGTTTATGGAAATAGGGATTATGATGATGCCTTGCTGGAAATGCGGGATATACTAACAGAAAATGGATTTGTAGTAATAGGTGCAGGCGCTTTTGTGGCAAGGCACTCCGTTATGCCACAAGTGGCAGCGGGGAGGCCAGATGCGCAGGATAGTGAAAAATTGATACAATTTGCGCAGCAATGCAAGGCAAAACTGGAACAGGAAGCAGGGAATTGTCTTTTAGAAATAAAGGGAAATCGGCCATACAGGGAGATTGTTACGCTGCCACTGAAACCCGCGGGAAGCTCGGCTTGCACCAAATGCAATGCTTGTGTAAAAATTTGCCCTACTGGTGCAATTTCCGAAGATAATCCACGCAAGACGGACAAAGCAAGATGCATTACTTGTACAGCCTGTATTTATGCGTGTCCTGTTCAAGCTAGAAATTTTCGTGGCGCTATGTATAGGATGGCTAAGAACGCCTTTCAGAAAAAATGCATGCTTCGTAAGGAACCTGAAATGTTTATTTAATCATACAAATGTTGTTGAAGAAGCAAAAAAGCCTGTAACCTTAAAGTATCGAGGTACAGGCTTTTTCAGTTTGCAGCTACAGATCGTAGTACATTTGATATTCTATGGGGGCGGGCATTTGGTTGTATCTTGCGGCTTCCTCGCGCTTGTTTTCAATCCAAATGCGAATTAATTGTTCTGGAAACACGCCAGCTTCCGTTAGGAACGCGTGGTCTTGCTCCAAAGCGTTCAGTGCTTCGGGAAGGCTTTCGGGCAGATGCTCTATTTTAGCCTTCTCCTCCGGAGAAAGATTGTACAGGTTGAAATCGTAAGGACCGTAGCCAGCCTTTTGCGGATCTATTTTTTTGTTTATGCCGTCAATACCTGCCATTAGTATTGCAGAGTAAGCATAGTAGGGGTTGCAGGTGCCATCCGGGCTGCGCAGTTCAAAACGTTTTTCTTCGGGCGTCTTGGCATAGGCGGGTATGCGAATTACTGCACTGCGGTTGCTGGTGGCATAGCCAATGGTGGCCGGTGCCTCGTAACCCGGTACCAGCCTTTTGTAAGAGTTGGTGCTGGGATTGGTAAATGCGCACAGTGCAGGTGCATGCTTTAATAGACCGCCAATAAAATACAGCGCAGTGTTGCTTAGTTGAGAGTAACCCTTTTTATCATAAAACACAGGTTTGCCATCCTTAAACAAATGCATATGCACGTGCATGCCATTGCCAGCTTCCCCGAATATGGGCTTGGGCATAAAAGTAACGGTTTTTCCTTCCGCAACAGCAGCATTTTTTACAATGTATTTTGTCATCATGGTTTTGTCTGCCATTTCACGCAGACCGCCAAATTCAACTTCAATTTCTAGCTGACCAGGGCCGCCAACTTCGTGATGGTGGTATTTTACCAATATATTCTGCTTCTCCATTAGCATGGAAACCCTGCTGCGAAACCCACCTAGTGTATCTAGGGGTGCAGCCATATGGTAGCCACCTTTGCGGGGCATTTTATAGCCAAGGTTTATGTCCTCAATGCCTGTATTCCAATCGGCTTGGGCTGTATCTATATGATACTTATTGGTGTTGGGCGTAACGGCATAGCTCACATGGTCGAACACATGAAACTCGAATTCAGGCCCCACACGCATTTCATCCGCAATGCCTGTAGATTTCAAGTATTCCTCCGCATGAAAGGCTACGTTGCGCGGGTCTTGGTCGAACCTACTATTGTTAGGTACACCAATCACATACACATCGCCTATCATAGCAAGGGTGGGGATTTCTGCAAAGGCATCTATATACGCAGTTTGCAGATCGGGAATAAATACCATATCGCTGGATTCTATAGGTGCAAAACTATAGTTGCTGCCATCAAAGCCAACGCCGTATTTCATCGTAGATTCAGTTAGGCGGTCTATGGGCATGGTAAGATGCCTCCAGCGGCCATTCAAATCAATCATCATGAAATCTACCATTTTTACATTGTTCTTGGAACAAAAGTTTTTTACTTCTTTTAAAGACGAAAACATGTATTGCCCTCCACAAAAATTTTATTTTGATGCGGTTTTATTTCTATTGTAGAACCAATTGTAAAATATTTCAATTGTTTTTCCAATATAATGAAAAAGGTTTTGCTTTGAAACTTGAAAAGTGAGAGTAGTATGCATTAAGATAGATATGTAATACTAATTCCAAATGAAAACAGATGTTTTCATTTGGAATGCCTCGCCGATGGCGTGGCGTGTTCAGTGCAAAGACAGCACAAAACACGTTTCATGCCATCCCAAACGTGCTTCGCGTTATTACGAAGTATCCCTTGCGGATAATAATGCAAGCATTTTTAAATGGGATTGGTATAGATTAGCATAAATAGGCAAGGTATATTTGAAAGGCTAAGTTTTGGCGTATGTGTGCCTATACAGAGAGGGTATGGTATGTTGAGGATTCATATAATTGATATGGTAATTCGCACCATCGTTTTTATAAGCAGCATAGTAGCGTATGCATTAAAAATGGATATAGCGGCTATGTGGCAAGGGGCATCTTTTTTTGGCGAATTTTCAGTTGTGGTGTTGGTGTGGTTTCTTATGATGCTGGGCATGGTTATTCAGTTTGCTACCAACAGCAAAGCCAGCCTGATAAGCCACAAGGATTTTATGCGCTACTACAACACTTCGCCCCGGAACTATAGTGAACACCAATTGCAGACCGAAGTGAAAAAGATGAATGCCAGAGCAATGAAAACATTGTTGTTTTGGTTGTTTTTAAGTGGAATTGTTACAGCGCTTTATTTTGGAGGTATATTTGGCAAAAACGAAGTGCTAATGGTTGTGATAACCTATTATTTTTGCGATTCATTGTGTATGATTTTCTGGTGCCCGCTGCAAAAAATGTTTATGAAAAGCCGATGTTGTATCAATTGCCGCATTTATGGCTGGGGCTATTTTTTCGATTTTGGATTGCTGCTGTTGTTACCCAGCTTTTTTACCTACAGTCTGGTGGTAATGTCGTTGCTGTGGCTGATAAAGTGGGAGCTTGCCTATGTCATGTACCCCGAACGGTTTTGGTCGGGCTCCAACATTGCGTTGAGCTGCCGGCACTGTACAGATAAAAGCTGCACAATAAAACGTAAATTATCCGATACGAGATATCAAAAAAGCACAAAATCCAAGCGGAGTGACAGGGATGTAACGGAATAATGGCAAAAAAGGTCGAAAAAGTTTTTTGTATGGCCTGAAATTATGAAAATAAATTTCTAGTATATTGACAATAATTTTTCATGAAGATATAATTGGGGTTGTAGAACGCGAGACCGTACAACCATACAACAGTACATATGAAAGATGTTTTTGGTGCAAACAACACAACAAGCAAGGAGAGCGAAGTGAATGGCGAAGATGATGAAAGCCCAAGTGGTGGAAGAACCCAACAAAATGGTATACAAAGAAGTGCCGATTCCTGAGATTAATGATGATGAGGTGCTGATAAAAATAAAAGTATGTGGCATTTGTGGCTCGGACTGGAGTATTTATACAGGCAAATATGTGCCGGAAAAGCTGCCCATGATTACCGGGCATGAGTTTTGGGGTGTTGTGGAGCAAGTGGGCAAGAATGCAAAAGGGATAAAGGTGGGGGACAGAGTAGCAGCGGATATTTGCCTTACCTGTGGCACCTGTTATTTTTGCCGCAGGGGGGATGGACTGCTGTGCCAAACCTTCACACAATTGGGCATTCATACGGATGGCGGCTTTGCGGAGTATGTAAAAGCACCATGGAAAAATTGCTATCATCTTCCCGATGATATGGATGACTATACTGCGGCATTTGTGGAGCCCCTTACTGCAGTGCTGAATGGCGCAGAGCGAATGGATGCAACCATTGGTTCTTCTTGTGTGGTGATTGGCTGTGGGCTGGGTATATTGCATGCGGCGCTGGCAAGGCTGCGTGGCTGTGCACCAATTATTGTAATAGGAGATAGCAAAGCTAGGCTGAAAAAGGCACTGGATATGGGCGCAGATTATGTGATTGACTATACAGAAACGCCCGATACTGTGGCAGAAGTCATGAAGCTAACGGGTGGCGTTGGTGCGGATTATGTTCTGGAAGCGGTGGGCACAACCAAAACATACGAGCAGGCCTTTCAAATGCTGAGACGCGGTGGAAAGCTGGAGGCCTTTGGCATTGCAGCGCAGGGTGATAAGGCGGCAATAGAGCCATATGAATTTGTGTTGGGCGAAAAGAAAGTATCGGGCTCTTGCGCAGGTATTGGGAACAACTGGGGGGAGGCTATCACTCTTCTGCAATATAAGCGGGTGGATCCACGCACCATGTTTTCAATGGCTGTACCGCTAAAAGATTTGGATTGGGCGTTGCATGAGTTGCGCAGAGATCCCAACTTGATAAAAGTATTTGTAGTTCCAGAGCTGGAAGAAAAATTCTATTTCGATAGCTATACCAAGGAATAAATTTGATTTATACGAATAAGAATTAAGAATATAATAAAAATGAAATAAAAATCTTTGGTTTGAAAAAAATGCAGTCCCCGTGCAAAAAGCATGGGGATTGTTGTATTACAAGGCTTTTTTCGTTCTCGTGCTACCCACAGCCGTACAGTCTAGGGATTCTTGACAAACAATATATGGTGTGCGAGAATAGGGAGACATACTATATATGCGCGAAATGGGCGATATTACGAAACGACGGGAGTGTATTTACATGTTTGCAACAATTCAAAAAAGGGATGGAAGAACCGTTCCGTATCATATTTCTAAAATATCAAAAGCAATTGAAAAAGCAATGGGTGCTTGCAACAGAGGCGGCGAGGAAGAAAGCATGCGTCTTGCGCAAATTGTGGAACAGCGGTTGTGTGAAAAATTTGGTGCGGATTCACCCGATATAGAAGACATACAGGATATGGTGGAAGCGGTATTGATGGAAAATGGCTATGCCTTTGTAGCGAAAAAATACATCTTGTATCGTGCGGAACGCAGCAAAGCGCGGGAGCGAAATAGTAGCCTAATGCGTATATTTGACGAACTGACCTTCAAGGAAGCGGATTCCAGCGATATGAAGCGAGACAATGCCAATATAGATGGCGATACCGCAATGGGTGTGATGTTGAAATATGGCTCCGAGGGTGCGAAGGATTATTACGAGAAATTTATACTTACCTCTCAGCAAGCCAAGGCGCACAGGGAGGGTGATATTCATATTCATGATTTCGACTTTTATACATTAACCACAACTTGCTGCCAGATTGATATTCATAAGCTGTTTAGCGGTGGTTTTTCCACCGGGCATGGTTTTTTGCGGGAGCCCAATAGCATACAAAGCTATGCAGCGCTTGCCTGCATTGCCATTCAGTCCAACCAGAACGACCAGCATGGTGGGCAAAGCGTGCCCAATTTTGACTACGGTTTGGCGCCGGGCGTGGCGAAATCCTATAGAAAACTGTACGTTTCCAACTTTATAAAAGCAATGCGGCTGCTGGTGCCACAGGCCGAGGCAACCAATGAGGAAATAAAGGAACGAATAAAGGCAATTGAGGATGAATTTGGCCTTTACCCCGGACTGGTGATGCCTAAAGAATATGTGCAACGGGAGACAGAGGCTTTTGCAGATATGATTCAAGATAAGGACAAGCTGACGGCCATTCAGGCCTTTGCCACGCAAATGGCGCAAGAGGAAACGGAAAAAGAGACGGCACAGGCCATGGAGGCACTGGTACACAACTTAAATACGATGCACAGCCGCGCAGGTGCGCAAACGCCATTTTCCAGTATCAACTACGGTACAGATATTTCGCCCGAGGGGCGCATGGTAACGCGTAATGTGCTGCGGGCAACGGATGCAGGGCTGGGCAATGGGGAAACGGCAATTTTTCCCATACATATTTTCAAGGTAAAGGAAGGCGTAAATTACAACCCAGAAGACCCAAACTATGATCTGTTTCGCATGGCTTGTCAGGTAAGTGCCCGGCGCTTGTTTCCCAATTTTTCTTTTTTGGATGCGCCCTTTAATGCAAGCTACTATCAAGAGGGCAGGCCGGAAACCGAGGTGGCATATATGGGGTGCCGTACGCGCGTGCTGGGCAACACTTTTGACAAGGAAAATGAGATTACATTTGGCAGAGGAAACCTAAGCTTTACCTCTATAAACCTGCCGCGAATTGCCATAAATAGCAAGGGTGATATGGAATGGTTTTTTGAAGAACTGGAACGCAAGATGGAGCTGGTATCCAAGCAATTGTTGGATAGGTATCGCATACAGGCGGCAAAAAAAGTTCGCAATTTTCCCTTTTTGATGGGGCAGGGTATCTGGATGGGTTCGGATGCGCTGTCGTTGGATGACGAAATAGGCGAGGTGTTGAAGCATGGCACATTGTCGGTGGGCTTTATAGGATTGGCAGAGGCACTTACCGCGCTAACTGGTAGCCATCATGGGCAAACAGCAGAATCTAAAAATTTAGGGCTGGAAATTGTAGGCTTTATGCGTGAGTATATGGATGGATTGAGCCAGGAGCACCAGCTGAACTTCACCTTGCTTGCAACCCCTGCCGAGGGGCTTGCAGGAAGATTTGTACGAATGGACAAAAAGAAATTTGGTGTGATACCTGGCGTTACAGATAGGGAGTATTATACCAATGGTTTTCATGTGCCGGTTTACTTCCCCATTACGGCGCACGAAAAAATAGAGCTGGAAGCGCCGTATCACGCGTTGACAAATGCCGGACATATTACCTATGTGGAACTGAACGGGGATGTTTCTAAAAATGTAGATGCGTTTGAACAAATTATTCGTGCTATGAAAGAAGCGGGGATTGGCTATGGCTCGGTAAATCACCCTGTAGACCGCGACCCGGTTTGTGGCTATAACGGTATCATAGACGAGGAGTGCCCCGGCTGTGGGCGCAAAGAACAGGATGGAGGTCAGCGGTTTGACCGCATACGCCGCATTACAGGTTACCTTGTGGGTACGTTGGATCGCTTTAATGACGCAAAACGTGCAGAGGAAACGGAGCGCGTGAAGCACAGTGTGTGAGAAAATACGCGTGGCGGGCATTGTGGAGGATTCCATTACAGATGGCCCAGGGCTTCGCCTTACCATTTTCTTGCAGGGCTGCAACAGGGACTGCGAGGGCTGCCACAACCCGGCTGCACGGCATATGGAGGGCGGCACGATGTATACGGTGGAAGAAGTGACGGAGCGGATTCGGCGCAACCCGCTGCTTTCAGGCGTTACACTAAGCGGGGGAGAGCCGCTGCTACAGGCGGGGAAGCTGGCTCCGCTGGCGCGTAGAATAAAAGCAGCAGAGCTGGATTTGGCGGTGTATACGGGCTATACACTGGAAGAAATTTTAGAGCAGAACAATACAAAGGTATTGGAATTGCTTCAGTTTGCAGATACTCTAGTGGATGGGGCGTTTGTAAAAGAACAACGGAATTTGTCTTTGCCATTCCGGGGCTCGGCCAATCAACGTATTTTGGATGTGCGTGAATCTCTGGTGCAGCGCAAGGCAGTGCTAAAACAGGATGCAGCATGGAATGGGGAGTAACTTTCGAGAAAGAAGCGCGAAAGCAATATAGCATGTTCAATACTGAAAAAAGTGTTTAGGCAACACCGCACAAACCGCGCACGTCGTCATCACTAGTCTTTTTGCGTGACACTGCGTCCAAAATGCTCGAAATAGCGCTGCTATTCTTGCGCTTTTGTCCTTGTTTCACACAAAAATCCTTTGCGATGCCAACGACTCGATTTCTGTGCGGTATCGCCTTTATTCTGCGTTTTTAGTGGATTTCAGTGTTTTTTGGTCATATTTTTGATTGTTTCTGTAAAAAAATTGTTCCGTTCTTGATTTGTGTGCTATACTATTGGTTTAAGTATAGTTTTTTTTGGCTGTAGTTTTTTTTTTAGGGGAGGGGCTTTGGAATGAAAAAGAGTACGTACAAAAAATCTGTGTCGGCAAAGATATCATTGATGGCATTTTTAATGATTGTGATTGGAATGATAACGATTGGTGTATATGGGTATATTTCCTTTAGAAGCGAAGTAGTAAAGACAAAGGGAGAAGAAGCGGCAACGCTGGCTAGTGCGGTTTCCCATTCGGTAGATGGCGACAAAATGAAGGAATTGATGCAAACATTGGAACCAAACGAATATTGGGAGTATCTGAAAAACTATTATAAAGAAGTAAAAGCTGATACAGGCGTTGCATATCTTTTTACACTGAACAAGGGTGCGGATGGAAATTTTGTTTATTTTGTGGAGGGTACACTTCCTACCGATACGGAGGAAACCTTTTTAGGAGAACAAGAAGCTGCAGAGGCATTTCCGGCAGAAGCTATGGAGGCCTATAATTCGGGGCAGTTATTGGTTACAGATATATATAACTCCGAAGGCTATGGTATGATGGTTTCTGGTTTTGCTCCGGTGTTTGATAGCGGTGGTACCGTGGTGGGTGTAACGGGAGTAGATATTTCTGTAACGGAAGTGAACAATTCCGCTGGTTTCTTTGGTATACTTACATTAGCAATTATTATAGCATTTAGTATTATTGCAGGGTTGTATTTTAAAAGGTACACTACCATAAATGTGGGCAAGCCGGTAGAAGCTCTTTCAGTTGCATCGAATAAAATTGCACAAGGAAATATGGATATAGAGCTGGACTTCCATTCGGAAGATGAAATTGGTAAGTTAACAGCTTCTTTTCACGATATGGTGAATAGCACAAAACATCAAGTGGATGTATTGCAACAGATTGCAGGCGGAGATTTGGCTGTGAAGCTGCATGCCCGTGGGGATAGCGACACAATGTATGAAGCCATGAAGCAGATGGTGAAACAACTGAGTGAAGTGATTAACCAGATTGTGCAGTCGGCCAATCAGGTGAGTGCAGGCTCGCAACAGTTGGCGCAGGGTGCCAGCATGCTTGCGCAAGGCTCTGTGGAACAAACCACAGCAGTTGCGGATCTCTCTTCCTCTATGGCGGAAGTGGCGCAAACAACCGCCTCCAGCACAGAACGTGCAGAGAAAGCGGCAGATTTGGCAGATACCATACAAGCCAACGCACGGGAGGGAACACAGCAGATGGATCAACTGATAACAGCTGTAGAAGAGATTGGTGCGGCAGGAGGAGCCATTAGCTCTATTATAAAAACAATTGACGATATTGCGTTTCAAACCAATATACTGGCATTGAATGCAGCGGTGGAAGCCGCACGTGCAGGTGAGCATGGAAAGGGCTTTGCTGTTGTGGCAGATGAGGTGCGAAATTTGGCAGCAAAGAGCGCCGAGGCGGCGAAAGAAACAGGTGCGCTTATTTCCAATTCAATCAAAAAATCTGAATTGGGTGTGCAAACCGCCAGAGAGACTGCGGGATCATTGGCCAAGATTGTGGAGGGTATAGATCAAAGCCATCAAGTGGTAAATGAAATTGCAGAATTTGCGAAAGATCAAAACAAAGCTATTGCACAGATAAATGTGGGTATCAACCAGGTAACCGAGGTGGTGCAGCAAAATAGTGCCACAGCAGAGCAAAGTGCTGCTGCAAGTGAGCAGATTAGCAGCCAATCTCAAATGTTACAAAACTTGGTGGAGCGGTTTAAAACTGAGTAATACTCATTTGAAATAAAAAATGGCAAAAACTACTTCGTTATTGGCGAACTGCATATATTTTTTGTTGAAATAGCATTGAACGGAAATTCTGTCACGCAGCACTAAAATGTGTTGCGTGACTTTTCGAATGTTTGTATGCATGTTGGAGGAATAAAGAAGGGTTCTTATTTTAATTGAGATGGCATACAACTTATAATTAATACTGATTCCAGATAGAAATAACGCAAAAGCGATATTTCTATCACTGCCATACGGCAGTTCCAAAACGCTGCGCATTTCGGACGAAATCACTATTGCACGACATTCCCACTCGAAAAACAAAAAAATATTTTTCGAGTCGCGCATATTGCGCGCGATTTATTATGAAGTATATCGCTTCATTTATTTATCTTTTAGGGTGATGAAACAGATGTTTTAAATCGGAATTGGTATAAATCACCTTGTGTTTTAATACCGCGTATATGCTCTGATAGCAATTATTATGGCGAAATTTTTAAAAACCTTGCTTAATATTCACGGTATTTTAGAAATTGAAACGATATGTATACAAAACAGTACGATATGTTTATGCAAAGAGCGGTCTGTTTATATATTAATACAATGGTATACAAACCTTTTCTTTGGCTCATAACGCAAAAAGTGTTCTGCGCGCTGCGGGTATGGCGCATAACAAAAACGACTACAGTTTTTATTGGAGAATAGTATAAATGAGAACGAAAAGAATTGGCGAGGTGAAAAACGATGGATAAAGAAATAAAAAAATTTGACCATGTTGTGCTAAAGGATGGCAGAGATGGTGCTGTTGTGGAACTGATGGATACATATGCGTTGGTGGAAGTGGGCAGTTCCCCCGAAGATTGGGAAACGGTAAAAGTGGAACTGGGGGAAATAGTGAAGGTAATGCAGGATGAACTACCAGTGATGTAATAGTAGCACAATGCCCCCTGTAGCAAAGACTTTCGGGGTATTGTTTTTTATGTGTAAATAAAAAACCAACAATCTTCGAATAAGAAGCTTGTGGTTTTTTTGTTTGGCGAGCTTAACGTTTCCAGCTTGAAACTACTGTGTATCCGTTATTATTCACCACCACGAATTGCCTCCAAAGGACTCATTTTGGTAGCCTGCCATGCGGGGTATATACCGGAAACAACACCCACGCCTGTAGCTATAGTAATAGCACCTAGGCTTAGCCACCATGGGATGGAAAGCCGTACCCCTTCTGCAAAATACATTCCCAAGAAACTTACTTGACCGCCACCTGTGTTTGCAATGCTCCCAACTGCATAGCTAATAATTAAGCCGATAATTCCACCAATTAGGCCAATCATGGCAGCCTCTACCAAAAACATTAAATTGATTCTATTTACGGAAAGGCCAATTACCTTCATAACGCCAATTTCTCGCTTACGCTCTAAGATACTGGCAAGCATTGTGTTGGCAATGCCAATGGCTGAAACAAACAACGAGATAAGACCAATTGCAATGAGCTGAGATTGTTGGCGCAACTGTTCGCCTTGCATTTGGGAAATCCACTCAGAATCGCTATAAGCTTCAAACCCCATTTCTTTTAGGGTTTTTAGTATGCCATCCACGCTTTCCGCATCTACGGCATTTACATAAGCCTGATTGTAGTTGCCTTCCCGCATATTCATGTCAGACAATAATTTCTTGTTTTCCCGCAGTATTTTATTAGCTGCAGGAATGCTGATATACATATTGTACCCATATTGCATGTTTGTAATAATGCCGGAAATGCGGGCAGTATATTCCTTCGGCGCGGGACGATCGGCTGTGAACTCTTCATCTTTGCCATCGCTTCCATAGTAGGGGTAATATTTTAACTTTTGATCCAGCCAGTCCACATCCGGACCGGAAGGTTCCTCGTAGTCATCGCTTCCATACATCCCACCAGCGGAAACCATCATGCCGCCACCGGCATCACCTTCACGCGGGTCTGTAAAGAATTGGCGTGCGCTTTTTCCCAGCACTATTTCAATTTGGTCATTGTCTTGAAATACGCCGCCTTCTTCATACTCAAAGCCCATGGCCTCTGGGTCTACACCGTATACCTGACCATAGCTGTTGCTATACTTGCCCATTACAAGATAGGCGGGCAGTTCTATCAGGCCAGTGGCGCTTTTTACTCCAGGCATCTCTTTTATTTGCTCTATGGTGCTTTCGGTTAGCGTATTAGAGGTGCTGCCATTCATACCACCGTAGTTGGAAATTTGTATTTGGGTAAGGTTAAAATTTTGCATCACTTCCTCGTTAAACTGCTCTAAACCACCCAAACCCAGTGCCACCATAATAACAATACAGGCTGTGCCAATAATCACACCCAATACTGTTAAAAATGTGCGCAGCTTTCTGCGCCAAAGGTTGCTGGCGGCCAGCACAACAATATCAAGAAAGTTCATCGTCGTCCATCTCCTCTAGCAGCTGTTTTTCGCGTTTGGCTTTTTTTCTGGCTGCTACAATGGCAGCAACCACAGCAGCTGCAATTATGCCAATTACCACCCAACCCCACACAGGCATTTGAAAACCAGATTCAGTGGGCATATCACCTTCTGCCAAGCTGGGATCCATCATGCTCGGATCCATTACGGGCATATCTTGAATATTTGTGTTCACAGGAATTTCCAGTTCGTAGCTCTCGCCGTATTCGTCCTCATAAGTTACAAGGAAGCGTCCATCCACTGGTCCCAGTACAGCTTCTGCTTCGGGATCATCGGGTGATGGACCAACCAAATAATAAATATCTGCAGTTTTGTTTCCGCCAGACTCCATATTACCCAAAAATGCTGCGGCTTCTGGTGTGATACCGGGCATTTCCAGCACTACGTTTACATTGTACAGTATGTTTTTCCCTTTGTTATAAAGGTTTAGCGTGCTCTGATTGGATTCTCCAATGGTGGAAGTGGCAGGGAACTTGGGTGGGTCATACTCCAAACGAATATGCTGACGTACCTGCACTGTAATTTCGCTTTCGCCAGTATATGCGGTTGCTTTGCTGTCCTCGTAGGAGAAAGTAACATCAATTTTTTGGGGTTTTGCTTCTGCATCTGCCCGCACCTGCATTCGGAAACTAAAATTGGCATTGTCTCCTGGTGCTATCTCTTCTATATAGGCAGTGCCTGTGCCGTCCTCGGGTATCAGGTCGGTTGTTTGGCTTTTATAAGTAACGGTTAAATTTTTAATCTTTGTTTTTTTGCTGGTGTTGCTAAGTGTGGCCGTTGCAGTAAATACATCACCTGCAAAGCAAGGGTCGGGCTCTACCGAATAGTGGCTCAATATTACCTTTGGTTGAGAGACTACGCCAGTACCGCCACCGCCTCCGCCAGAAGGCAGTTCGGGTGCTATAGTAGGCTCGGGCGTGGGGCCGGGGCCATCGCTTATAATTACACTAATGGGAAAGATTTGGTTTTCAATAGAGCCATCTATTTGCCGATACTGCACTGTTATTTCCACTGGAAAAGCACCGTTTGTACGGGGCCAAGTGAGCGGAATTTCGTAGGTAATGATACATTGACCATTATTTAAGGGAAAGCTGCGATCAAAGTTTTTTGCCACAAAAGGATCGTTATTTGTGCCTAAATTGATACTGGTAAGCAGTTCCTTTGTGCCAAGAGCAAGCTCCGAGGTTTTTACATCCAGCGGCAAAACAATTACCGCAGTGTTGTTTCTAATTATGGGAGAATAGCCAGCCTGCCAAGAAGAAGCCATATTTTCATCTATATATCGGTTGTTAATGGTTAGAATGCCAGGTGTGGCGGTAGGCACCGCGGTGGGTGTTGCGGTGGATGTAGGCGTGGGCGTCTCAGTTGCAATAGGATCTGCAGCAAAAGCGGTTGCCCCCGTACAAAATATTAATAATACAATAATGAGCCATATAAGCGTACTTTTTTTCAATTTTCTGTTCCTCCCTTGGCCTCGGCGTTAGTTACATTTTCTAACAGTTTTTGTTCGTTAATTCTTATGTTGTCTATTTTTCCATCAATGATATGGATTACTTTATCTGCATAAACCGTTTTTTCCTCATCATGCGTTACAAATACAAGCGTAGCACCTCGTTTTTTTGCAACGCCTGTGATGATATCCATAATTTGCACAGCAGTGGCCGAATCCAGATTTCCGGTGGGCTCATCTGCAAAAATAATTTCTGGCCGCGAAATAATGGCACGGGCAATGGAAACTCGCTGCTGCTGGCCGCCAGACAATTGCATGGGTTTGTTCTTCAGGTGCTTTTTTAGCCCCATCTCTGCCAGCAGCTTGGTAGCCGCCCGAAGACGGTTGCTGCGGGAGATGCCACGGAACATAAGTGGCAATGCCACATTTTCCACAGCTGTCATGGTGCCCATTAGGTTGAAGGACTGAAATACAAAGCCTATGTGCAGCAAACGAAAATCCACCAGTTCCTTTTCAGTCATCAGGTGAATTGGTTTTTTCTTAATGAAGATTTTTCCGCTGGTGGGTGCCTCCAAGCCTGCCAGCAGGCTAAGCAAGGTAGACTTGCCACTGCCGGAAGTACCAAGTATGGCACAGCTTTCGCCAGGAAATATTTCTATATCCACACCATTTAAAGCTTTTATTCTTATATTGGCTGTGCGGTAAAATTTTTTTAGATCCTTGGCTACAATAATTGGTTCCAATACATTTCTCCATACATAGATATTGTGTTAAGTATAAATTTCATTATAAACGATTTTGCCTTTTACTTCAACATTACGAATCTTAAAGATTAATGAAGTACTCATTTTAAAAACAGACTAAATATGGGCTAATATTCATTTGGTTTGTAGTAGAAATGATTTTATAGGGATAGAAATGA